>SCUC01000658.1 GCA_004322375.1 Bacteroidota bacterium | reverse complement strand
GGTTGCCTGCATTTCCACGGCAGGATTCCACCACGGGTCGTAATGAATGACATAATCCGCAGCAGTTAAATTTAATCCTGTTCCGCCTGCTTTCAAGCTGATAAGAAAAAGCCGCACGTCCCCGTTTTCCTGGAAACGTTTTACCCTCTCTTCCCTGTCACGCGTCGCGCCATCTAAATATTCATAATCAACTTCAAGTGTGTCGCAGTGATCGGAAAGCAGACGAAGCATTTTTACAAACTGAGAAAATATTAACGCTTTATGATTTTCAGCAAGGAGTTCTTCTACCATCTCCTTCCACACTTCAAACTTACCGGAGCTTCCATGAAACGTATCATCCACCAGATGCGGGTGACAACAAATTTGCCGCAACTTCATCAATCCTTCAAGCACTTTAAATTTAGATTGTTGCAAGCCTACCGTTTCAATTGAATCTAAAATCGCCGTCCGGTAATAATCTCTCCAATGGTTATAGAGCGTGCGCTGCGGTTTCTCCATATCACAAAATTGCACGGATTCCATCTTAGGAGGAAGCTCTTTGGCAACCACATCTTTTGTCCTGCGGAGAATAAACGGGTAGATAGTGTTCTTTAACATCTCAACCGCTTCCTCGTCCTTATTCCGCTCAATCGGTCGGACAAATTGTTCCTGGAAACCTTTTCGCGAACCAAGAAGACCGGGGTTTAAAAAATCAAATTGCGACCATAATTCCATCAAATTATTTTCCACCGGCGTGCCTGTTAACGCCAACCTGTGACGTGAAGAAAGCAGCTTCACTGCTTTCGCATTCTGTGAGGCAGCGTTCTTGATATTCTGTGATTCATCTAGGATAAGATAATGGAGCGGCAATTCCTTAAATAATTCAATATCTCGTCTAAGCACTCCATACGATGTAATAATAACATTATGTCGCTTTAATTCCTCAATGCTTTTTAGCCGTTTATTTCCGGCATGACAAAGTATATCCAGCGATGGGGTAAACCGTTTCCCTTCATTCAACCAGTTGAACACTATCGAGGTCGGCACGACGATGAGGGAAGGATTTCTCGCCCCGTTCGTATGCTCATGCTGGAGCAGCGCTAACGTTTGGATTGTCTTCCCCAGTCCCATGTCATCCGCGAGGCAGCCGTTAAATTCAAACTCTTTTAAAAATTGCAGCCAGTCATACCCGTATTTCTGATAAGGACGAAGCTCGCCGGAAAAATCATTCGATAAAGGGAAGGGAGTGATGCTTTGAAATGAACTGAACTTTTCCCTGTACTTTCTAAAAGAAATATCGGATTCCCGGATTTCTCTTTCATGAAAGAGCTGGTCAATAAGAGAGAAATGCCCACGCGATAATTTCCACTTGCTTCCCTTCGCATCCGTCAGCGCGAATGCCCGCTTGAATTTCTTCATCCACTCTTCGGGAATTACCCCTAGTGTCCCATCGGCGAGCTTGACAAACCGCTCTCCGTGCTGGATGCTGTGGTGCAAATCTTTGAACTCCGCCGTCACTCCTTCATACGAGACCTCCATGTTGAGATCAAACCAATCAATTCCCGATGTAACAGTAACATTGAGCATGGGGTTGGAACGTACCTTGAGTGTTTTCAAGTTTTCTCTCCCATATATCTCAAAACCATTCTCGACAAGAACAGGCAACTTCTGCATAATCCAATCTAACGATTGCTGGCGCGCGACAAATTCATTCGGCGTAATCTCTGCCATGTAGGTATCGAGAAGTTCCCGTCGGGCATCTGCCTCAGCCTGAAGGTCTCGTTTGATTCTATAGAATGTCTGTAAATCGCTCGCGGCAACAATAAACGGCGACGAAGTTGATTGGGAAGGAACTTCATGGTTGTGATAGGCGTACCGGAGAACTACATGAAGCTTTGATTGGCGTTCTTCCAAATAAATTCTCTTTGCAAATCCGTTTTCAAGATTGTGAATTGTAATATCATCGCTTTTCACCGGATATCGTTCGAGAAGACGGGTGAGTATAGTCGTTCTAAATTGGTCTCTCTCTTCAAGTGAAATTTCCAGTCTCCATGAAGAACGTTGAAGATATTCTATAGTCTTGTGTTCAGTATCGCGTATCGAATACACATTCGTGCCGGCGAGAATCCAGAAGGGGTCTCTGAGAAGAATACGTACAGGCAATTGAAGAATAACTTCTTCCTCCTGAGAATGGAACACCGCTTGAAGACTATCTCCTGTATCAGTCATTTTTAAAATAAACGATAGTTGAAGCGGATGAACCTTGACCTGAATTTTCTTCCATACTTCCTCTTCGTTATGAGAGTAATAGACATCTTTTCCTTCAAGATGCTTGAGAATGGTTGAAAACATTTGAGCGGGTGTTGCACGCAATGCTCTCGAAGATTGAAAGAATGGATTATAATACTTATCAACGCTCAATCCATCATAATTTGTCACGTGGGGAATGATTAAACGGTCCAGCTCATCGAAATGCTCTTCGTCGGTAAAATCGTAATTGAATATTTGCGAGGTTTCCCCGACTGTTCCATCTTTTTTAAGTCTCTGACGACATGCCTGTAAGATAATCCTGTCAAGTTTGTCCCGGATAACATAAATCAAGTTCCAGTGCGATTGCGTTGCCTGAATTGCAGGCTGAATCTGTTCCGGTAATAAATACTTTTCAATTTTCTTTGTCCATTTACCAGATTTAGTCCCTGTTTGAACATTAGTAACCCCTTCATCCTGAGCCTCGCTTGACAGAAAGGATGAGCTTCTACCCTCAACACGTTCACGTTCTCCCCGGACTTTTCTCGCGAACGAAGTAGGCAATGTCTGCTCTACTACAATCGAACCTTCTTCTTTCTCCTGTCTCTCCATCGCAGCAAAGAGAGTTGCGACAACATGTTTACAGGCTCCCCCCCAATCATAAGGACAAGTACAATATACATCAGGAATATCGGACCCCTGGTTAAACTCGATTGTGACAGAATATCTTCTCGTCCCGGAAACTCTTGCCGTGATTTTATTTCGATATAGCTTTATCTGAAAAACATATCC
>SCUC01000657.1 GCA_004322375.1 Bacteroidota bacterium | reverse complement strand
CCCTGGTATTCGGGCGTTCATCGCGGGACGGGGTTGAAATCCGTTGTTTCGACAGATTTATTTGATGACGCGCATGAGAGAATAGCGAAGTTTGTCGGCGCAGACCCTGAGCAAAACATCGTCGTAATGGTGAAGAATACGACTGAGGCAATTAACAAGCTGAGCAATCGTTTTGGTTTGACCAAGGACGACATTGTCATTTCTACTCAAATGGAACACCATTCGAACGACCTTCCGTGGCGCAAGTATGCAACAGTTATTCACGTAGGAGTAGAGGACGATGGACATTTAAAATTGAATGAGATGCGTGATGCAATAAAAAAATATAGAGGCAAGTGTAAGGTTGTTGCAATTAATGGGGCTTCCAATATTACGGGAATATGTAATCCAATTCATACAATAGCGCGATGGGCGCATGAAGCAGGCGCGTTGATTAGCGTGGATGCGGCACAGCTCGCTCCTCACAGGAAAATTAATATTTTGCCGAATGATCATCCGGAACATATAGATTTTATCCAGTTCTCCGCGCATAAAATGTATGCGCCGTTTGGCGTGGGCGTGTTGATTGGACCTAAGACATTTTTTGAGCAGGGGGAGCCGGATATGGTCGGAGGCGGGGTGGTAAGCGTTGTTACATTGGATGAAGCGCATTGGAACGAGCCGCCCCATCGTGAAGAAGCAGGTACACCGAACGTTCCCGGCGCAATCGCTCTAGCAAAAGTTATTTCGATGCTGCAGGAAATCGGGATGGATGCCATTGCAGAACATGAAACGAAATTATTAGAATATGCTTATGCAAAATTGAAAAAGATTCCCGGAGTGATTTTGTACGGTCCTCTTGATGATTTTCGAGAAAAAGTCGGGGTAATGGCATTTAATGTTGATGGAATAGATCATAGTCTTGTCGCTTCGGTATTCAGCAACGAAGGGGGCATTGGCTTGAGGAATGGATGTTTTTGCGCTCATCCGTATGTGAAGCGGCTGCTCAAGGTAACACATGAGCAAGATGAATATTTTACGAAACGAATGTTGAGCGGGGACAAATCCGAAATGCCGGGAATGGTACGCGCTTCGCTTGGCTGTTACAACAACGAGGAAGACATTGATACTTTTATCGGGGAGCTGGAGCGAATCGTCAGGAAGGAGATCAAGGGTGAGTATATTCTTCAAGAGAAAGAAGGAGCTTACGTGCCAAAAGGATTTGAGACTGCGGCGAGCAGGAATGCACTACATTTACAGGAGATGAGTTAACAGCAACTAAGAGATTTCAAATATCATTCCAGGTTGATTATTTTTCGAAGTTGTAAAAACGATTTTTTAAAAAACACTTTTACAGCCCACGACGTAAGTCGTGGGCTTCATGCAACACACAACAATGAAACCGATTGCACGGTTTCAAATATTGAACTTCTAACTATGAATCCACATCGCAAATCTTATATCGCATATCACGTATCGGAACAATGAACTTAGAACAACTCTATATACTTCCCATTCTTATTTTCTCGGTAGTCATCCACGAATTGGCTCACGGTTGGATGGCGTTACGGCTGGGAGACCCAACGGCAAAAAATATGGGTCGCCTTACGCTCAATCCGATTCCACACATTGACCCGATAGGCTCAATTCTCGTTCCGTTGATATCGTTGTTTGTTACAGGAAGAGTATTCATCGCGTGGGCGAAACCGGTGCCGGTGAATCCGATGAATTTTTCTA
>SCUC01000656.1 GCA_004322375.1 Bacteroidota bacterium | reverse complement strand
CTGCCCTTTATTTGCAGCGACTTCGCTTTAACATTATTCTTTCTGAGAATCTCAACCGAGCTTGCAACGCACGTGTCGCAGATATACACCCCCGGTCCGGCAATAATGCTCCCTGTCTCTTCCGCAAGCCGCCCGCAGAAGGAACATTGGATTTGATAATCGAGCTTTGAGTTTTTACTCATTATGCTTTCTTCTCTGCTTTTGGTTTCTTGAACAGGATGTTGTCTATCAATCCGTATGCCTTCGCATCTTCAGAAGAAAGATAATAATCGCGATCCGTATCCCTTTCGACCAAATCCATATCTTTTCCCGTATGGTTGGCAAGTATTTGGTTAATACGTTTCTTCATTTTCAAAATCTCTTCCGCCTGAATGCTGATATCGGAGGCTGTTCCCTGCACGCCGCCCCAGGGTTGGTGAATCATGATGCGCGAGTTCGGAAGGGAGGTGCGTTTCCCTTTTGCTCCTCCTGCTAACAGCACAGCCGCCATGCTTGCCGCCATCCCTATGCATATCGTCGAAACATCGGGACGTATATATTGTATTGTATCGTAGATAGCTAAACCCGAGCTCACGCTCCCTCCCGGGCTATTAATATACAAATGAATATCCTTGTCCGGGTCTTCCGATTCGAGAAATAACAATTGGGCGATAATAAGGCTGGCAATTTCATCAACGATTGGCGTGCCTAAAAAAACAATCCGCTCTTTCAGTAACCGCGAATAAATATCGAATGCGCGCTCGCCGCGACCGGTCTGTTCAACTACCATTGGTACTAACTGATTTTTCATATATACGTTCTCTTTCCTAAAAATTCTGTCTAATTCATAATATAAAAATTCCCCTCTCCCCCGGGAGAGGGGTTAGGGGTTAGGGGGCTACGCCACCAATTCACTCTCCTGCTCATCCGGCTGGTAAAGCTTTTCAGTAATAACCGCTTGCCCGATGAGAAAGTTCATCAGCTTATCATACATAATTCTGTCCTTCAAAGCATCGGAAGATTTATAAAACGCGAGCAATCTCTCTTTTTCGATGCTCATTTTCGGAGCGTCTTCTTCAGCCCGCTTCTCTAATTCTGCATCGGTTACATGAAGCTGTTCTTGCTCTACAATTCTATCTTTGATAAGATACCACTTCGCTTGGAAAATTGCATAGGGCGTATATTGTTCCCGGAATTTCTTTTCATCGAAATCATCCGGCAGCTTTTTGTTCGGCGATTGCGTCCTGATATCCTCGATCCGTGCATCCGTCAAGCCTTTTACCATCGCCTGCGGAACTTTGAAATCATGCCGGCGTACAATCTCCCCGATAATGTCATCTTTCAACTGTTGTTCGCTCGACTCCGTAAAGTATCGTTCAATATCTTTTCGAACGTTCGCTCGAAACTCATCTACTGTGCTGACTTTCAGCTTCGTCGCCTTCTTGACAAATTCATCTGTCAATTCAGGTATCGTTACCTTTTCAATTTTTGTTACAGTCATTTCCCAATGGTTCAGATGCTTATGATCGCCATGTTGCATCTCAAAATTTACGCGGCGATGTTCATTCAAAGCGACATTTTGCAACGCATATCGCACTTCCGGGCTGATTTGCTCGTCGTTCAGATATAATCGTGTTCCTGCGCTTTTTCGCCCGATAAGAGGCGAGCCGTTATCATCTAGCTCTTGAATGTCTATCGTCACAATATGTTCATCATCCGTGGCAGCCTGAACCTCCGTAAACGTGCTGTTCGCCTTGCTGATGCGGTAGATTTCATCTTCCACGTCATCGTCAGTGACGTGATGAACTAATTTTTCTACGGCAATCCTTTTATACTCGTTCAGCTCAACTTTCGGCTGCACTTCGTACTTCACGCTAAAGGTAAGCGGTTCGCCTGGCTTGAATTTCATATCGGTCAGCGCCGGCTCGCCCAACGGAAAGATATTCTTCTCTTTTAGAATTGTCTTGAAAACATCGTTCGCGATATCATCGAGAGCTTCATATTCAATTGCTTCACCGTAAAATCGCTTGATCATCTCTAACGGGGCTTTGCCTTTTCTGAAACCCTTGATTTCAATCTTCGCTTGCTCTCGCTTATACGCTCTCTCAAAATGAGGCTGCAATTCCTCCTGGGCAAGAGTAACATGCATCTCTTTTTCTACATCTGAATGATCTATTATTGAAACGTCCACTGGTATCCTTTATTTGTTCCTCCGCTATCTCAGGGGAGGGTATTTATTAAATGGGTAATGTGGTGGGCAAGGGGGGATTTGAACCCCCACGGATATCCACTAGATCCTAAGTCTAGCGCGTCTGCCAGTTCCGCCACTCGCCCAAAAATTGACTATTTTTCAAATATTTAGAAAATAATATACGGTTTTTTAAAGGAAGGTACAAAATGCGCCCCTGCTGCTCCGATAGCTCACCATGGTTCGAGAAACTATCCGAAACCCTCGCGGATTGTCATTCTGAGCGAAGCGAAGAATCTCCGCACCTTAAATACAGTACAATTTTCAAGGTTAGGAGATTCTTCACTACGCTTCGCTCCGTTCAGAATGACATTGCGGATGGTTCTCGGACAGTTACTTATACCCATCGCTGACGGAAACTCCTATCGCCTTACCCTCACGGCACAAACAAATCATCCCGTATTTGCAATGAAACCGATTCAATCCCCGGTGTAAATTGCACCTGATTTGTGCTTGTTCCCACCACTCCTGCCTGAGTCATTTGCCAGAATATCACATTCGATGGACTAAGAGAAATATACCCGTTTGTTTTTGCAACCGCCTTGCAGCGCACTTTAAATAACACCCCCGCGCCCTGTACGTTGGGAGTTGTTCCATTGAGATACGTCTTAACAAATGCGATTCTCGTCTGTGCTACGTCCGGATATTTTAGCGATACCGTCAACGTGCTCTCCTTCTTTGCAAAATATCCCGCGTCGGAAAGGTCATATTCCACGCCTAGCACAGCGATGTTACTACCAAGAATTAATTCCATGGAGGTTGCCACTAACAGCTGAGGCATTTCATATAACACCACTTTTATTTCGAACTCTTCTCCGACATACACTACCCTGCTCTGGTAATCGTGAATGTACAGTTTCACTAACGGTTGCGCTGCACTATAAGCGGGAGCATTGTAATTGCTTGCCAGCTTCGGACTGATTTCATGTTCTGCATCGCACCCTAGAAACGAACATACCAACAGAGTTCCAATAATTAATAACAACCGCATAAGCGGGTTGTCATTCTGAAAGGAACGAAATGCTGTGAAGAATCCGGTAATCGTCCCCCTTACGCTCCACATGGCGTCCCCGCCGTGTGCGCTCTTCGCAGGAACGGCTTCTACATCCTGTCGTCTCGTAGAATTGTTAATCTCGTAAGATTGTTTCCGTGTAATAACATTGTTAAACATCGTTCATCTCTCCTTTCTTACCGTACGTACAAAATTTTCTTTATCGGGCTTGCAACGGGCAATTCGAGCCGGTAATAGTAAACCCCGGTTGAAACACTGCTGCCTGCTTCATCTGCCCCATCCCAGGCAATATTGTACCATCCTTCATTTACATCATGCTGCTCGTATGTTCGTATCGCGCGACCGAGAACGTCATAAATTGTCAGCCGTACAGTTTGCGCTTGAGCAGGCACTCCAAACCGAATGATAGAAACCCCGTTGAACGGATTGGGATAATTCTGTTCCAGCGTCCACTCTTTCGGAACTGCCGCACTTGAATTCTTTGCGTTGTCAATAAACGCCATCAAATCATTTCTGAACCTTCCCGGTGGCAGTCCTAACGCGAGTTCAAAGAGCTTCTCATACACCTCATGCCCGTCGTTAAGAATCGTTGCCGCCAGCCTGTTGGCAATAACCCGCACATCTCCCGTATCTACAATTCCGTCTCCATTGCAATCGGCTCGTGCTTTATATTCAGCCAACGAGTCAGGCTCCCATCCCCGGAAAGGCAGGTAATGCTCGCCCGTCGCAGTCGGTTGCGGTTCCGGCTCGCCGCTTTCTAAGTAATAGATTCCTACCGGAACAATATCACGTATCGTCACGAGGTTATCGTTATCCGCATCGCCCGGCATCTTCCGCTTAAATGCAATCCATCGCAATGACAACGTGTATGGCGAATTTGTCGAATCGTCGTCGTGATACACCGCAATAGTGTTCGTATTCTCTCCGGCAACTGAAGAAAGGAACAATACGGAAATCGTTGCCGTACTTTCGGGAGCAACGCACACTCCGTACGTATTTCCAAACACGATGAAACTACTAAATAACGATTTTATGCTGTCAATCACAAGCACGCTGTTGCCTTCGTTCTTAAACCTAACCGCAAGCGATACCGACTCACCCACAAACACTGTGTCAAAACGGAAAATAGAGTCCGGCTCGGTAAACACAACGCTGAATTGTGGCAGCGCAAGCCGGTTTCCTTCATCTGCTGCCGTCCACCGTCCATGGATGGTTGAAGGTTCATGTCTCAAAATCTGGTACTCAAAGCTCGAATCGCACTTCTCTCCTACCCAGCTTGCTCCATTATCCATCGAACGGTACAAGTACATTGATGCTGAGTCTTGATTATTTCGCTCCGTTATATCGTACCTCAAGATCATTTCATCCACGAGAACGCTGTCGGAAAGCGGAATATCGAAATACCTCCGTATGCTCATCTTACCATCAATCCCGACCATCATGGTATCGGTAACGCGGGTAACGGTAACGTTCTTCGCTACAACAGTGCTTGCAGGAATAATTGAAAACCCTATCTCTCCAAAATTATCTTGAACAAACGCGTGAACAACGCTTGAGGTCCGAACTTTACCAAGAACTGTATTTCCCATCGTCTCTCGCATTGCCGCGCCGGCAGCTAACACAATTGTATCGTTCCCAGTAATCATGCTTCCTGTTTGAATGACCAATGAATCATGAACTGCAAGTTTCCCCGAAGTGGACGCACCAAGCGTATCATCTAGCTCCACCGTCCCGAAAAGGCTTGCCCCGTTGGTATAGACAATATGAGGCGTGAGTCCGCCGGCAAGCTTGATTCTCCCCCCTCCGCTGTGAGTGGAATTATTCCTCACATTTCCTGAGACGGTAAGCGTGTACCCATTGTCATGCAGGTCGCCGGCAAATATTCCAAGTGAGTCATGCACGTTGACCATGGACTGCAGAGTTGAACCGACACTGTTATTAATAATTAAATTTCTCAATTCCGTTACGCTTGAAGGCAGGTCAACGCTGTCTGCTGTTCCCATAATCCGGATTGACGAATATTCATCCGTATGGAAATTCGTCGTAATCCCGGCGATGGGATTATACAACGTAACCCAGTGCGGACCAACTTCAAACAACCCGCTTGCAAGCGTCAGCGTTCCTTCGATGATAATATCGTTCTGGATGCTGTCTCCCATCGCGCCAAAGAGTAGAATATTATTAAATGTTGTAACGGAAGTTCCGCCGATATTTTGCCAGAGATACGTACCATATTTGAATGTACCGCCATTATGGATGAACACGCCATTATTGATAAAATCACCACCAACATTAAGTTCACCCATCGGGGCAATTAATGTATCGTTTATTGTTACCCTACCCGCCCATACTTCCCCCGTCCCCCCAACAAAGCTGCCGCTTGAAACTAAAAGTGCATTATTAAATCGTTGCACCCCCGATTCGGCAATATAGCTCCCTCCGTTAATTGTTACCGGTCCATCAATTCTCACGCCCATTCCATTCGCATCGAATATGCCTGCCTCATTTGTAAATGCTCCTATGAGATGTACGCTATCCGTTGAGAGTTGCAACATCCCACTGCCGTTATGATGAATATTGAAAAACGATTGTAACCCGCTTTGAAGCAGTTGTACCCCGTCTGATTTATAGAAAGTTACTGTGCCGGAATCGTGTGTAAATACTCCTCCATTAACGATCCAGTCCCCGGCAACAGATAATTGACCTGTTGGAGCAAGCAACTCCCCGCCAAATAATGATACGTTCGTTACATCCAAATCTCCCGACAAAGCATCAAACACACCATTATAAATTACTAACCCGTACGTTCCACCATTGTGCAAAACGTTTGATTTACTCACACTTGTCACCGCTGGCGGTTCATCTTCCGACGGCGGTTCATCTTCTTCAAAACCTATACCAACATGAAATCCATTTGTTTCAAACACCCCATCCAAAAATGCAAATGTATTAGTGATCCAAAGATCATCGGAAATTATCAGCGTATCACCCCCCTCGTGCGATAAATTATAAAAC
>SCUC01000655.1 GCA_004322375.1 Bacteroidota bacterium | reverse complement strand
TTTTTCTATTGTTATGATTCTTGCCGGCGCAATCGGACTCGTTATCGTGAAGAAGCAACAACGACTTCATCAAGCTCATGAGACCACAGAATGATAATCGTTGAGATTTTTTCTAAGGAAGAGTGTCATCTCTGCGGTGTCGCGAAAGAAGCTATTAAAAAAGTTCAGCAATCTCATCCCTTTGAATTACGCGAAATTTTAATCCGGGAAGGAGATGCCTATTACGAGCAATACAAAGAGCGAATTCCCGTCATTCACATCAACAACAAATTCGCATTTCAATACCGCGTGAATGAAAAAGATTTTCTGTTGCGTTTGCAGAGCGAGTCGGAGAGCGCATCATGAAAATGAAAAAATGGTATAGCATAGGTAAGCTCCTCGAAGCAATAGGAATCGCTGCAGTGATGTTAGGCTTGGTGCAGGGAATCTATGGCGATATGTGGGGCGAGCTGTACCTGCTCTTAGCCGGGATTGCAGTGTTCTATGCCGGTCGAATTATTGAAAAAAAGAATGTATCATAACGTTTCTATTTATTAACCAATCAACTATTAAGAGTGTAGTATCATGTCAGAAGAACAAGAAGAATATACAGATGAGCCTCTCGATCAAATAACGGAAGAAGAAGAACTCGAAGAAGAAGTACAGGACGAGGAGTATCTTGACGAAGATGATGAATCGGAAACTCCACCCCCGATTTTCAGGCAGCGCGAACCGTTACCCCGCGCAGTGCTTGACAGGAAACCAACCGTTCAAATGATTGCAGGAAGACAACCCGTTATCGAGGCGCTGAAAGCGGGAACGCTTATAGAAAAAGTTGTCATTCTCTATGGCGTGAAAGGGATGGTCATTGAACGCATTAAAAAGATGGCAAAGCAAAATCACGTTCCATGCGTTGAAGTCGGGAAGCAAAAATTTCGCGATCTCGTCAGCGATACAACCACGCAAGGGGTTGTCGCCATCGTCGGCAGCAAACGATATGTGGACTTCACGGATATATTGAAAGTAGCAAAAAGCAGAAATGAAGTGCCGTTGATCATTATCCTTGATGAAATTCAAGACCCGCAGAACTTAGGTGCAATTATCCGCACGGCGGAGTGTGTTGGAGCGCATGGTGTTATTATACCTAAGCACAATGCCGCGTATGTCAATCAAACAGTCGTGAAAGCCTCAGCCGGAGCGACAGAGCATCTCCTTATTGCAAAAGTGACAAACCTCGCGCAGACTATTGACGAATTGAAGAAACAGGGTGTCTGGATTGTCGGTACGGACGTTGGAGTGCCGAAACTCTACACACAGGTTGATTTCACCGTCCCGATCGCCCTCGTCATTGGAAACGAAGGTTCGGGGATGAGAAAATTAACTAAGGATAAGTGTGATTTTGTGGTTAAAATACCGGTGTACGGGAAGGTGCCTTCATTAAACGCTTCCGTAGCCGGAGCGCTTGTGATGTATGAAATCGTCCGCAAACGAAAACCGCTTGACGGCGTTGCAGTAAAATATCAAAAACCGGAGCCTAAATATGATTCATATCAACCAGCTCCTCTTACGGATTCTCTTCCCGTGAGTTAATCTCAACAGAGTGAATCCTGATATTCAACTCTAATCTTTCATAAACAAAAAAGCCGATTCTTCAATCGGCTTTTTACATTTTTGAACGCTAATATTTTCTGCCTCTCAACTTTCCATCATTGCCTTGTACTTTTTCAGCTTCCCTTCGACGACAGCAGCAAGCAAATCTATATCTAACGGCTTCGTCAAATAATCATCCACGCCAAGCTGCACACCGGTACGAATAAATAATCCTTCATCGAGCGCGCTCATGAAAATGAAGGGGATTTTCCTTAAGTGCGCATGTTGTTGAACACGTTTGAAGAACGTAAAACCATCTATCTTTTCACCCTGGAAACGAATATCGGATAAAATCAAATCTACAGTGTTCGATTCTATGAACGTAGTCGCTTCGGCAAGCGTTGACATAGCAATAACATTATATCCAAGCTCTTCTAACCGTTCTTTGATTAATGCCAGCAGGCTTTCGTCGTCATCAACAACAAAAATTGTGGCTTTTGTTGAAGCCTTCTGGAATACCTGCAGGATAAGCGGTTCAAGGTTCGCGGCTTCCTCGCCTGTAATATCATATCGCTTTTTCAAGCCATCCAGCGACTGCACATCGTACGCTTTCAGTTTCCCGCCCCGAATCCCCTGCTCAACCGAATCGACATACAAACGAAGTCGCACATCCGATTCAATTTCAGCGTGGTCATCAAATCCTAATCCTAAAATTTCCTGTAGCTCCATCAGCCGCTGCGCTTTTTCCAGAGTCAGCGGACCCTCTTTCCATTCATCCCATACTTTTTCGCGATAGAGCTTTATCTTTTCATCGTGGGCTTTCGGAACCTGAAATCCGAGCAACTGCATCCGGTGCTCATACGATTGGGTTACCTCGAGCTGCATTTGCTCCAATCGTTCCGAGAGCTCCGATTCTTTCTCCGATTTCAATTGCGTTCGAAACTTCTCAAGCTTGGCATGTTCTTGCTCAAGTAGCTGTTTCTTTTCTTTATCAAATTCACTCCGCTCCCGCTCGATGAGCTTCCCGGTTTCAACTTCATATTTTTTTCGTTCATCGTCAAGCTGGTTCTCCAGCTTCTGCTGGTATTCGCGTTCAAGCGTTTTCTGGATTTCAACGCGTTTTTCCTCGAATTTCTTTTGCTCTTTTTCACGCATCTCTTTAAGACGCTGATCAAGCAAACGCTCGCTTTCCTTCACCACCTGTTGGTGCTTCTCTTTGAACGATTGCTCAATCTCTTTTTGCATGGAACGGAACTTGTTCTCAATATCTACGCGTTCCTTTGCAACCTGAGCGTCGAGATCCTTCTTGAACTGCGTTTTTAAACTATCTTCAACGCTTGTCCGCATCTGCTCCTGCTGCGATTTCGAGGACTTGCGGACATTCTCTATCTCCGTTGTCAATCGCCTTGAAAAATCCGCTTCGAGCTGCTTTTTCATCGCCTCGATTGTTTGCTTCTCTTTATTGGCAAGCGATTTTCGCTCGTCCTCCACCGCCGATTCCAATTCCTTCAGGCTAAGCTGGTAATGGGTTTCTATCTGATTCCGGATTTCCTTTTCCGATTTTTCTTTTTCTCGCTCGAATTGTTCGCGATACTTGGTCTGCGCTTTTTGTACCTCCTCTTGCAGCCTGGATTGAAATTGAGTCTCTAGCTTCGATTGAAAGATCGTTTTTTCTTTTTGAAGCTGCTCCAGCAGCTGGGTCCGTTCCTCCGCATGCTTTTCCTCCTCGCGCGCAAGCTCTTCCAACAATCCTTGTTCCGCTTTCTGGATTTCGCGGGTAAACCTTTCGCGATATTCTTCTTCTAATTTCTTTTCAATTTCCACCTTTAACGCTTCTATGGAAACCGCTTTCGGAGGTTCAACGGCCGAGGGTTTTGGTAACGCTTCCGACGGTTTAGCTGAAACCGCTGGAGCCGGCTGCGGAGCCTGTTCACCTTTCTTCTGCTTTTCCAGATCATGAATGCGTTCTAAGAACGCAAACGCGTAAGCATTATTCGGATCGAGATCTCGAACTTTTTGAAGCTCTGCTTTCGCATCGTCTAATTTGCCTTCTTTGATAAATTTATCTGCGTTGCGTAGGTAGGAACCGACAAGCTGACGCTTTTCATCGGCTGCGCCGGATAATGGCTTTCCGGCCATCGGTTTACTTTCGGGTTTTTGTCCTAATGCCATAACATTTCTTTGATTATTTCTCGGTTAGATTGACTAATATAAAAACTGATTCTGTGAATGTCAACCCTCTACCCGCTTCCGGGCTGTGATTGATACCTCATTAGTCGCTTCCATAATATACAAAAAATAACGCTGAATGAAACTAAATATCATACATCCGGCGATAGTGAAATTCTGCCGTAAGTCCGCAAAATAATAATAAAAAATGGGCAAATTCGTTCAGATATGGGAACTCTATGCGGCAATGTCGGGTTATTTTTTCATTGAGTTTCCTTTATAACAGCCTAAACATGTCTCAAGTTTCTTTATCTATTACACTCACACCATATTCACAAAGACACCATGAAAAAATTAACCGTACTATGCGCTTTTGCCGTATTAACTCTTGTTTCTATTTCATTTGCCCAGATACCTTCCGACAGAGATGTTCTCCTCGGAGCGAAGGGCGCAGGACAGGCTAAGTATGCGGAGAACAACGGCTACCCTGGACCTATGCACGTTCTTGAGATGGCGAAAACTATCGGACTTTCAGAAACTCAGAAAGAAAAAGTTCAAAAAATTTATGACGAGATGAAAACTAGCGCCATTGAAGTCGGCAAAAGAATCATCAAGATTGAGGAAGAGCTTAACGCGGGCTTTCGGGAAGGGCTTATCATCGAGAAAAATATCATGTCGGACGCGCAGGATATCGGCAGGTTACGCGGCAAACTTCGCGCGATCCATCTCATCGCACATCTTAAAACCAAACGCATTCTCACCGACAAGCAAGTACAGCTCTATCGAAAATTAAGAGAAGTAGATAACGAGAAAAAATAAAGCCGCCTTGCTATCAAGCAAAACGGCTTTGAACAACCTTGCTATAAGCTCCGTATTTGATTTTTTCCTATAGTCATTCCTAAGGGGCTCTCTTAAAAGTTGTATTGTCATACCTGCGAAGGCAGGCTTACAGCTCGTAGAGTATCCAATCAGCATTCTCCAATTTTGAACGAATGTCTGGATTCCCGCTTTCGCGGGAATGACAAAACTCTGCTTTTGAGACAGCTCCTTTGAACGTAAGGCTTCAACAGAATTTTTTACCAGCCTAAGCCGACGCCGAGTGTCGCTGCCGATTGTGATGCAAGAGAATAATCTGCATGTATTTTAAGAATGAACAAGCTTAAGCTCACGCCGCCTGTTAATCTGAATGTATTCTCCCCGTCAGCGTCAAAGCCATAATGCTTTGTAATCGTCTGCGATGGATTGTTGGGGTCGGTATAGGTTGCATCGTACCCAATTGTCATGCTTGCTGTTTCGTATGCTAATCCGGCATAGATATCTACAACCGGGAAGCTCTTCGATGCTTGGGCGCCCAGTGTAAAGGATGTCGCTTCAAAAAACGAACCGAGCTTCAAGCTTTGATATGCAACTGTTCCCGCCAGATCAACGGGGAGAGGCTCAGGCAAATACCTGCTGATGCTATGCTGTGCGCCAAGACCAAGCATCTCAAAATCTCCGAAATCTCCTATATTTGTCGTTGGAAAGTACCGTAACATTACGCGTGTGCCGTACATGTTGCCTACAGAAACGTGCGGCATCACCATCGGCATAAAGCTAAGATTCATTCCTTTTGGATATTTATCCGGTGAGGCGCCCGGGGGAGTGCCGCTGATTGGCACTTC
>SCUC01000654.1 GCA_004322375.1 Bacteroidota bacterium | reverse complement strand
CTTCCGGCGTGGCTGGTGCGTTCTCCGCCTTCAGGGATTTTACCAACCCAATCGCACGAAAACGTAATGCTCTCGCCCGGCAACAACGGTTGAGGGAGTTGAATTGTCATTAGCGTATTATCGAGAGAGTAGGAAAGTTGTTTCTCTTCGCTGCCGGTAACAATCGAGAATTTATTAATTGTTACCCCGCCGGATTTATCGTGCCAGTAATATTTATATCGTTGGTTCAGCTCATCGCCCCTGCTTCCTTCAGTAAATAAGTTCCAGTACAATCTGAAGATGACGAAGGAGAGCGCGTCGGGGGAGTTGTTCGTATAGACGAGTGTTTCTTTACCGAGAATTTTATGTTCATTCGCATCAAGCTTTGCATTGATGGTATAATGAACATGTTGCTGCCAGTATGACTCGGCAAAGAGTGAGAGAGGCACGAGAAGAAGAAAAGTGTAGAGAAGTTTCATACGCGAATCCGTTTCAATGGATGAAGTGGTGTGTTCGAATAGATGAAAAACATAAAGGTTGGTAGAAAATAGGAAAAATAGCAGCGTGGTGCAAACGCGTGGTATTAGGGGATGTGGATAAGCGATATGTGATTGATTTTTGAGGTAGTTGTGGAACAGCCGCACTCGCGCATGGTAGGGGCGAGGTTACCTCGCCCCTACGCAAGATACGGTCACGTACAATAGTGCCAAATGGCACTATTTCATGAGAAGCATTTTTTTGATGTCGGTGTACAAGCCGGCTTGTCCCGAAACGGATCCTGTGGACAAGCGGTAAAAATAGATGCCGCCCGGTAACCCCGATGCGTTAAATGCTATTTCGTAGCTTCCCTTTTGCTGTTTTGCATTGACAAGCGTTGCCACGTCTTTTCCCACCATATCATATATTTTTAATGTTACATGACCGATAACGGATAACGAATAACGGATAACAGTAACCGGATTAAATGGATTTGGATAATTTTGATACAGGATAAAATCTACCGGTGAAGGATCCTCCCTGACATCTGTTGTCAGGTCGGCGCGCAGCAATGTGTTTTTCTCTCCGAAAACATAAACCATCCGCTCGGAACGTATGACGCTTATTTTTCCAAAGCTTATGTTGTCTCCAGTGTCATAGCTATTCCAGCTTATGCCGCCATCTGTTGTTGAAGCTATTTTACCAGTTGTGCTTGGCACCCAGCCATTTACTGAATCCAGTAACGCGATATCGGTTCCACTGCTTATGGGAGGGTATGAACTACGAAAGCTTGCACCCCCATTTTCTGTAAATCTTACAAAACATCCGCCGAAGGCTCCATTACATATAATGCAACCATGGAGGCTATCTACGAAATCAATGGCGATAAGCGGCGAAGGGGGATAGTTTGGGTTATGGGCAAACTGCCAGGTCTTTCCACTGTCATTGCTTTTTATCAAGTATCCGGCATCAGTCCAATCAGGATTTCCAAAACCGGTAATCCATCCATTACTACGGGTTGGGAAATAAACATCACTTTGAAAATTAAGGTTTAATGATGTATCTAATGTCATCCATGTGTTTCCTCCGTCAGTCGATAGTCGTGGGTACTTTTTATATGCAAAGCCTTCTAGTTCATCGAAGAAAAAATAGACACTTCCATAACCCACAGTACTTTCAACAATTTTGTACTCCCATGTAACTCCTCCATTTGTAGTTTTCAATAATCCTGCATTTATGGGAAAGTAACAATGTAATGAATCGAGACCGATGACTGTCCTACCCCCCGCTCCCAAATTATCTAGCGAAGTATTGAGCGCAACATCAAGTATTTTTTTGGTTGAGGAGGTATCGCCGTAGAAATCATGTTGTTTTGTCCATGTATAGCCGCCATCAGTGGTCTTAAATATTCTATAGGCGCTGTGTCCGGATGGGGTAGGAACAATGGCAGAGAACCAACCAATATTCTTTGTCACCATTACGCCATTAGACATATTCAGCAATGTATCGCCAGTCGAGAAAGAAGGCATTAACTTCACCCACTCCTGCGGATACAAACTTAGCGTAAAGAAAAATAGAGAAAAGACAACACATCGCCCCCGCGAAATTTTCTTCGCGAAAAAGAAATGAACAACGTCCTTAGAGAGATACTTAAGAACATGTTTCACCGAAACACCCACTGCCATTATCAACAATATTGTTTTCTAAGCTATGAAGGAGGGCTCTCATATATTGTTCGAGAACCTACTCCAACCTCACGGTAAAAACGTAAGGAAAGGTTTTATAAAAGTCAAGTTGTCAGTGGAAATAAAAAACGCTCAGGTCGGGGGCATACCTGAGCGTCTGTGTGGAGTCTATCCATGCTCTAGGGAGAAAGCATGAATAGAAGTAAAGTGAGTTCAAGATACATATTCATTTAGAAACAGTCAATAGTTTTAGTTAGAATTTATTTTAAGCAATAGAATGAATGTATTTTCATCTAATATCTTCTCCTCCCAATTATTGTTAAGCAGTGAATCCTGCTGCCGAAAGTACGCAGCAGGAT
>SCUC01000653.1 GCA_004322375.1 Bacteroidota bacterium | reverse complement strand
AGGTTTGCCCTGTTTTACCGTAAACGTCTTCGTCACTTTCGCTTCATTCTTTACCTTGTCTCGTAAGGTAATAGTTAGGTTATGCTTGCCTGCCGGGAGCTGTTCATCGCTTTTAAACCAGACCCGGTGGTGCTCGTCGTCAACTTCGGGGATGACTAATTGGTCGTCAACGTAAATTTTGAGCCCTTCATAATCTACTCCAGACAAGTTATCGGAGTATTTGAAGTTGCCGTTGACAAATCCTTTTGATTGATTGAACCGGAGCCGCCCGATGGACGGCGGCTGCTCATCCTTGAAAATAGCCAGCTCACCGAGAGTTCTAGTCAGCTTGGTGGAGACGAACTCCATATTGTTTTCCTGTAAGCTTTTTTGGAAACTCCATCCGCCGTTGCCGCGGAAATACAAGCCATGCTTTTCTGTACACTGGCTGGTACGCACGGGTATGGAAACCTGAAACCCATCATTTAATATCAGGTTAGTCGGTCCTAATGTATATTTTGTCGTTGTCGGAGTAGATAGATTTTGTATTTGCAGTACCATCGGCTGATAGACAGCATCGGCATTATATGAAATAATCACGCCGCTACTCCCTGTTGAGAACGAGCCTGACATTGCAGGTGTAATGGCGAATAAATCTAATACTTCGCTTGCCGTAGTGCGAGTGCCGTTCACTTCTGCAGAAACCTGAGAAGTGTGCATCCCGGCGGAAAGCTGAGAAGGGAGCAAGCAGGCGGTATATTCAGAGAGGCTTTGCATCTCGACCGGAATCGTTTGCAGGGTAGTTCCGGTTTTTACCGTGAATACCGGAGTTGAAGTAAAGATTCCAGCGGTGGAAATAGTTGCGCGAATATGATTAGCCATTTGCCGGAAATCCAAAGTAATTGGAGTTGGCGAAGTCTGGGGCTTTTTCATGAAATAGAGAGCAGGCTTGGAAGCAATACCGAGTTTAGATTCTGCAACAATTTTAAGCGCGTCGTACTTTGTACTGTTAAAGGAGAGAATAATTGTCGAATCAACAAGTTGAATGCTTGTCTTCTTCAGGTTAGTTTGAATCCACTTTTTATCGGAGAGTCTCTTGGTAAAAATAGTGAACTTTGTCAGGGTTTCCCGTTCGGGACTTGTTAGGATAATTTTTTCATTTTCAACGCTCGAAATCTCGATAGAAGGCGTATGGTTGACAAAGAGAGACCCTTCCAGCATACTTGCATTGTTCTTAAAATCTTTGCAGACGATTCGATACGTATGCTCACCTTCGCTCATCGCCTGAGTGTTGATGACCCCATCACCATTGACAAGGTTGCCATAAAATGGGAGAGAAGTTCCTTCTTCGACGAATAATTTCTGGTACTCTCCCTTACCTTGTAGAATTGTAGGGTAATCATAATCGAGATAAATCTGCTTCGTTTGAAGCGCGGGAAATCTATCGAGCTGCTTTGCGAACGTGAGCTTATCATCAACATAAAACTCCAGACGATAGACGCCCGATTTATCTCTGTTGCCGTCCGCTCTATCAAAGGCGCGAATGCCAAAACCGACCTCACCATGGATACGTATGGTTTGTGGGACAGTGTATTTACCTTTATGACGATTGAGACGACCAAGGTACTTTGGCGCCGATTTTCCTTCGATAGTGGAATTTACCCCGATAGGAAAGAGAGCAAGCCCGTTTATAGAGGGAGCGATGTTATCTTTCAAGGCATCGCCGTAGATTAATAACGGGTTTACATTATTCATGTTTTCATCGCGAATCTCGAAGTGTAAATGGGGGGGACCGACGCCGGTTTCACCGGTAAATGCAATGACCTCTCCTTTTTTTACTTCGACGATGGGGTTATCGAATGTTTTCTCGATAAAGAACGAACCCCGTTTTATTTGTTCTTGTTTTGTAATCTCCTCAATTTTATCATTGAATTTTTGAAGATGAACATAAAAACTATAAAACCCGTCACGATGCTTAATGAGCAACGTTTTGCCATAGCCGTTTGGCAGGATACTAATACGATACAGGTAGCCATCGCGAACAGCAAACACGTTGTATCCAACTTCGCCATTCGTGCTAATATCTAAACCGCCGTGATAGTGCATGGAGCGATACTCGGCGAACGAGGAGGTAATGCGTGTGCTTGCATCGGTGGGCCAAAGGTAATCATCCGGATTTGTGTTGAGAGCATCAAAATCATTAACACAGGAACCCGATGTACTACGCACAGGTTCCGCAGGTTTCGGACGTTCAAGAATATCCGGGGCGCTTCCTAAGAAAAGGAAAAAAAGAACAAAGGTATAGAGATATTTCAATTTAAGCAACCTTCACTTTGTGAGTAATTTTGGTGTAGCCGAGTAACTCAGCCTCGATGGTGTCTCCTTCGCCGACCTCGCCAACGCCCTCGGGGGTGCCTGTAAAAATCAGATCGCCTTCTTCTAAGGTGAAGATGAAGGAGAGAAATGATACAATATATTCAGGCGAAAAAATCATATTCTTGATGGAACCGCGTTGCCGGGGGACGGAATTCACACGACATTCAAAGCTGAGTTCCTGCCTGTTCGTAATCTGAGACATAGGAACGATTTCCGAGATTGGACCTGAGGTATCGAAGCCTTTTGCGGTTGTCCAGGGAAGACCTTTCCGCTTTGCTTCATCCTGAACGTCGCGCAACGTCATATCGAGACCAATGCCATAGCCGAAAATAAAATCTTTTGCCTTGATAGGAGAGACCCGGTTTCCCGTTTTGCCAATAGCAACGACAAGCTCGGCTTCAAAATGTAGCAATTTGGATATTGGGGGTCTCATAATATCTTCGCCGTCGTTCAGTAAAGCCGTTGCCGGCTTCATAAAGACGACGGGGGCTTCCGGAATTTCCGCTTTCATCTCGCGAGCATGTTCAAGATAATTCCTGCCGAGACAAAATACCTTATTTACTTGTAAAATCTGTTCGCTGTTACGAACACGTACCGTTTTCATTCAAAAATACCAAAGTACGTAAATATAGAAATAATGCTGTTTTAAAGCAACTGATTATAGCACAAGATTTAAAAAAAGCCTATAAATGCTGAAATAGTAGACCTATAGCACGATATAAGCTCGCTAACTTCCATACTTGATGTATAGGTTTGTTATGGATTGAAGTTATGATAACAAATAGGGCAATCGTTGTAGCGATGGGTATAAGTAACTGTCCGAAAACTTTCGCGGTTTGTGTTGTTCTGAGGTCAAATGATCACAAGCCATTATCATTCACGTTGATGACAACCTATTTACAGGCGATTACTTAACCTCTACCCATCCCGCCAACTTGTTTCGGGTTTTCGGGAATCTGTTTTGCCCTTCCCTGCTGCGTAGGGAAGGGATAGGTAAAGTTATGAAAACGTCACTTTCAGTTTTCTACGCAATCAGAAAAATACATGTCATAAGTAGCGAAGCGACCTGCCTACGGTTGGTAGGGCTAATTCACACCATACGGAATAAAAATGTAGTCAGCAGCCCACGACTTAATTCGTGGGCTGCTAAACCTATTTATAGGGTAACTTCAGTTATGTTGTGATGTAATGTTATGATAAGTATGAAATTAAGAGGCTTGAGGTACATAGCAAGAAAATCCGGCATTGCTTGCGATTGGAATTTGATTAGAACTCAGGTGTTGTAATAAATTTGGATAGTTGGAGGAAGTCTTCTTACATTTGATGCGTTAGGTATCCACAGTCAAAATGTATGAAAGGAAAACAATGAGTACAACTGGTAAGAAATTATTGCCATTTATATTATGTATAATTTATCTCCATTGTGGCAGTCCCACGATATTGACAAATTCTCCTATGGTTCCCGGCGCGCAAGGGGAAGTAACGTTGAACAAAGATAGCAATAACAATACCACTATATCACTAAGCGTTAAGCATCTCGCGCCACCGACAAAACTCAATCCATCGCGATCTGTTTATATCGTATGGGTAGAATCGCCGGAGGGGAAGGTAGCGAACTTAGGACAATTACAGGTGGATGATGATCTTGAGGGTGATTTCGAAGGGACAACGCCGTTTGAATATTTCCGAATACTCATTACAGCAGAAGATACGCCGACAGTGACACAGCCAAGCCTGGATCTTGTACTTTCGACGGCGCGGTTAAAGCCATAATCTTGAGCTTAAAATTCCAATGGTCAAAAATCAAATAACAAATAAATTTCAAAAAACAATGCCCAATGTGTGGAAATTGATGATTGGATATTATTTGGGATTTGGATTATTGTTATTTGGTGTTTTGGTAGTTGTGTGTGATAGAAACTAATTAAAATTCCAATGGTCAAAAATCAAATAACAAATAAATTCCAAAGAACAATGCTCAATGTGTGGAAATTGATGATTGAATATTATTTGGGATTTGGATTATTGTTGTTTGGATTTTTAGTTATGGGGTGCGGGAAAAATTCCGGACGTGGACAAGAGTGGTCGTTGCAGGATAGTATTCGTATTGTGAATGAGATCGTCGCGCATCGTCAGTCGGCGGAATCATTTTTTCGAGATCATCCGGAGTCGCCGTTTAACCAGGATACCTCTGCGCATTTTACAGGGATACTATGGTTTGCGCCGGATATTCATTTTTGCTTTCAGTCGAAATTGTTTCGATACAGTCAGCCGGAGAGGGTAACAATTTTAGGAACGAAAGGGGATGAGAGAACCTATCTCAAATATGGATATTTCACAATCAACTACGGGGGCGATGAGTATAAACTGACAGTGTACAAGGAGATTGGCGCGGGGAATCATCTGTCGGTTTGGTTCACAGACGAGACAACAGGGAAGGAGACATACGAAGTCGGACGTTACGTTGACGTAGAGGCGGAACATTCCGATCCAGATTACCTCTATACGATTGATTTTAACAAGGCATATAATCCGTACTGCGCCTATAGCGCGAGGTATAGCTGTGCGGTGCCGCGACGCGAGGACCATCTTGAGTTTGCAGTTACGGCAGGGGAACGGAAGTACCATCCTTGATACTGGATGTGTGATGTGGGATATGCGATGTGGGCGGTGAGTATGGAGCGTAGAGCAGAGGGCAGGGGAGCGGAGGAGCAGAGGAGCAGAGGAGCAGAGGGGCAGAGGAGCGGAGGAGTGGAGGAGCGGAGGAGTAGAGGAGTGGAGGGGCAGAGGAGTAGAGGAGTGGAGGGGCGGAGGAGTAGAGGAGCGGAGGAGTGGAGGAGCGGAGGAGTAGAGGGGTAGAGGGGTAGATAGCAAAGAACGAAGAGCAAAGAACAAAGTACAAAGTCCATAGTCCTGAGTACAAAGTAAGAAAAGTTGGAGGAAGAGGCGGCGTTGGAAATTCAGGAGTTTTTTTTTATATTTTACGAAATGCTGGCGTAGCTCAGTTGGTT
>SCUC01000652.1 GCA_004322375.1 Bacteroidota bacterium | reverse complement strand
CCAGCTAGTTCCTCCATTGGTTGATTTAAAGATATTAATCCCGCCTGCATAAACGGTACTCGAAGTCTGCGGATGAACGGCAATAACATTATTGTAAAAACCCTGACCCCCTAAGTGTGTGGCTCGTACATAATAGAGATTATCATAGGGAGTAGTAGCGGAGAACCAGCTATCGCCGCCGTTAGTTGATTTTTGAACACTATGTGTGTAATAATTAGAATCCGCTAACGAAGCGTAGAGAACCTTTGGCGTGCCGGAAGAAACTGTCAAGCTTATCCGCGCGTATCCGGTATTCGGATTTGGAAACCCGTTTGATAATTTTGTCCAGGTGCTTCCCCCATCGGTAGTTTTGTACACCCCATCGGAGACATCGAAGGAATAAACACCAAGTCCGAATGCAGCATACAAAATTTCCGGGTCATCAGGATCGGCAATTAAATCCATGCAAAAGATAGAGGCGCTGTTGACGTTAAGTTTCGTCCATGTAGTTCCGGCGTTCGTCGTTTTCCAAACTCCTCCTATCATTGCCGCGTACAAGATATTCGGGTTATCCGGGTTAATCACCAGTTTATTAATAAAATAATACAAAAAGCGAGGATCGGTGTTCGGAAAATTATTTAAGAGAGTCCAGCTTGCTCCACCGTTGGTAGATTTCAGGATGCCCGCGCCGCGAAGCGCATCAATATTGAAGTACCCCTCGCCTGTTCCCGCATAGATGATGTTCGGATTTGTCGGATCCATGACCATTGTGCCGATACAAAGATTATCGGCAACATCGGATGTGGGAAACCATGAAGAGCCTTCATTGGTTGTTTTCCAAATTCCTCCACTGACGGAGCCGACATATAGTGTATCAGGATGCAGTGGGTCAATAAGAATGGAACGAATTCTCCCCGCGATGTTCGAAGGACCGATTGATTGCCAGGCAAGCTGAGAAACACCGGATGTTGTTTTCCCAAGCAGACTATTATTACTCCGGATGTGGCTGAAGGCTTTTGCTTTCCACGTGGAAGGAATATGCCCGGCAGGAAAGGCGCGCTGGTCGTTATACCATTTTGCAGCCTGATATGCAAACGTTGCCTTTAAACGCACCGGAAGCTCATCGTTGCTTGTCTCGACTTTTTTATCGCCAATCACCACCCAAAACGCGATGGCAAACCCGGCGACGGCAAAAAGAACACGGATAAATTTTTTGAGCATAGAATATTTATTTATGTGCTGAAGTTACTGTAGAATAAAAAAGTTGTCGGCAGTCCACGACTTAAGTCGTGGGCTGCTAAACCTTATTTACAGTATAACTTAGTAATATAACTTATTCTTTAATGTAATTCTAACAAAGAAACCATAACATTTACTTTGCAAGAAGTGACGCGAGAAGCAAATCCTCCGGCGTAGTAATCTTGAAATTTCTTACATCGCCTTCGACTAACTTGACCGGGACACCGATTTGTTCCACAAGGCTTGCATCATCCGTGCCGATAAAATGATTTTGCAGGGCGTAGTGAAAGGCGCGTTTCAAAATATCCGACATGAATCCTTGCGGCGTTTGTGCAAGCCAGAGTGTTTCACGAGGCGGCGTTGACTTTACCAACATATCGCCCGTAGAGATTTTCAACGTATCTTTCGGCGGCACCACCGGAATTGCCGCTCCAAATTCTATCACTCCGTTCAACACGCGGTCGATGATTTCACCGCTCACAAATGGACGGGCGGCATCGTGAACTAAAACAATATCGGTTGCAAGATGCTGAAGAGCATTACGGACTGAATCTTGACGGTAAAGACCGCCTAACCCTATCCAAACAACTTTTGTAGCTTGAATGTTCCGGACAATTGAGGCGGTCAACTCCAAGCCTTCGTTTGAGCAGGCAATGGCAATACTATCTACTGCCGGATGAATCTGAAATTGCTTGACCGTACGGGAGAGAAGCGATTCTCCATTCAACTCGAGAAATTGCTTGGCAACCCCGCCGCCGAAACGCGTACCGCTTCCTGCGGCAGGTATCACCACGCCAACGTTTTTACCCTGAACCATGTGCTAAATAATCAACATTGCATCGCCATAGCTATAAAAGCGCCATTTCTCTTTTATTGCTTTTTTATACGCTTTCATAACAAGGTCTCTGCCTGCGAATGCGCACACGAGCATTAACATCGTTGATTC
Source organism: Bacteroidota bacterium (assembly GCA_004322375.1). Classification (GTDB taxonomy): domain Bacteria; phylum Bacteroidota; class Ignavibacteria; order UBA10030; family SZUA-254; genus FW602-bin19. The sequence goes on along the minus strand of SCUC01000652.1, from coordinate 400 downwards.
CGGCAGGTGGAAATTTGTAATCATCTTATCCACGATTTTGAAGTCGTACGGTGGGAAGATAAATTTATCGGTCCAGCCGCGAGCGATTTTAAGATGGCCCGTAGTTGTAACAGCCGACTCAATTGCGCGGGTTGTGCTTGTTCCGCACACAAAGACGTTTCCCTTATTATCAATAGATTTGTTGACGGCATCAACGGCAGATTGAGGCACTTCAAAAAATTCCGAATCCATCCTGTGCTTCGATAAATCTTCCACTTCCACGGGACGGAATGAACCCAAGCCGAGATGGAGCAACAGGAATGAAATAGAGACTCCTTTTTCTTCAAGCTGCTTGAGCAATCGCGTGGAAAAATGGAGCGAGGCGGTCGGAGCGGCAACCGAACCGATGTATTTTGCAAAC
>SCUC01000070.1 GCA_004322375.1 Bacteroidota bacterium | reverse complement strand
TCGAACTAATGCTCCGTCAAATGCTCGACCCACATTATGAAAATTCACCCCGCCGATTAAACGCTCATTCCCATAGCTCAATTCCTGTCGTCCTAATCGTATCATCAATTCCGGTAAAAAAAGTTGATTGACCTCAAAGTATCCTTGATGAAGATCAAGATTCTTAGAATCACCCAACGTGCTGAATGTTGCGCCGTCATTCTCCGTGCCGAAGACACGCGAGTCCTGCGCTTGAATATAAACGCGCACATCTTCCGCAGGCTTCGCTTCAAAACCTAACCGGATGCGGGAAAGCGTATAAAGAGTAAATGGCGTCAGGTTATTAAAATCCCTGCCATCCATCTCACCCCGCAAGCGGACCTCTCCCTTCCAGGTATAAGTCGGAGAAAAATCCTGCGCCTGAACCCATCCAATGCTTACAACAACAAGAAATATGATAGATAACAATCTAACGACGTTGTTCATAATAATCCTTTTCGTTTGTAACAATATGACTCTTAATAATCTATGGGTGGTCTAAAAGCTCGATAGCACTAAGCGTCATCTCCGCGAGCTTTGCGCTCTCTGCGTTTTACATTTAGCCATTGAGGTCTTTAGAATTACCCGTGGAAATGATACAATGGCAAGCTTTCTACCAGCATTGTATCCTTAGCCGGTATTATGCTTCTCTTTGCCAACGATTTGAACATAAGATAAAAGAATCCGGGAATGACACAAAACATTGGCGCAAGTTCCCAGATATTGACCACCGGAGCGTCGGGTAAAAACGGAGGCAGTATCATCCAGAACAAGTCAATCCATCGTCCAAGCAATAAGATAATACACACCCTGAGCAGCAGCCCTTCATGCTTTTTTGTCCATGACGGCAGTAATGCAAAAAAGGGAATCACCCAGTTAAAGAGGACATTCACAATGGTAAATATTAACCAGCTTCCGTGCTGGCGTTTTACCATATAGGTTACTTCTTCGGGGATGTTGGAATACCAAATCAGGAGATACTGGCTAAACCAGATGTACATCCAGAATGTGCTGAATGCAAAGATTAACTTGCCAAGATTATGAAAATGCTCACCGGTAAGATACTCGGTCAAATATCCCTTTCTCTTCAGGATGAGTGCGATGAGGGTAATGCTCGTTAGCCCCGAAACAAATGCCCCGATGATATTATACACCCCAAAAATCGTGCTATACCAATGAGGTTCCAGCGACATTATCCAATCCATACTTGCAAGTGAAAACGTCAACGCGAACACAACAAGAAAAATTGCAGAAGCCGTTTTGCTCTTTGCCCGGTAGCGCAACTCCCCTTCTTCGCCATGGCGAATAGAATTTTTGATGATAAGGGTCGAAAGCAAAAGCCATATCACGATATAAGCGACTGTTCTCCCGATAAAAAACGGAACATTGAGCCATCCCTCTTTTGCCTTTAGGATCGGGTTGCTCCCCATTAATGATGAATCGCTCCACGGATAGAGATGGTGTATGCCTGCCATTGCGATAAGAATTATCAATGCGCCGGCAACCAATGAGGAAAGCATACTTTCCGGTATTCTGCGGATGACGGTTGACCACCCGGCATTCGTCACATATTGAATCGCTATAAATACCACTCCGGCAATTCCAAGTCCTAAAAGAAAAATTCCTGCTAACAACATGCTTGCCCATTCACGTTCGGGCACAAAAATAATTCCGATGATGGTAACGACTGCGCCAAGAATGCTCAGCAGCCGTAAATTATTCATAAGCTGCGGCGATGGCGTAAACCGGGGTGATTGTAAATGCTCTGCGTTCATTTGGCTGTCGTTAAAGTCTTCTTTTGTACTTCACTGATATAGAGGATTGTCTTCCAGCGGTCAAGTCTGCTTACTTGCGAAGCTAATGATGGCATATTCCCTTGACCATACGTTACAATATGAAACATCTGTCCGTCTTTTATTTTCCTGGCATTTTCTGCAAGCAGCGATGGAGGAGCGGGAAAACCCTTCTTGACCACCGTTCCATCGCCCAATCCTCCCGTTCCATGGCACGGCTGGCAAAATGTTGTGAATACCGCTTGCCCCCGCTCTAAATTTCCTTCAACCGTGTCGGAAACAGGATTGAACAGTTCTTCACCTGCGCGTTTGGCATCTTCCGGAGTCGCCTGATAATGCAAAGGCATGAGTTCTCTGCTTATCTGGCCCTCTTTCCTGTATTGCAGCGTCTTTCCATCTGCAAAATTTTCATTTTCATCCTGCGCGTTGTACGGAACTGAGGTCACCATGCCGGGTAGTATCTGGCTATTTCTTGAAAGATAATCTCTTTTAATACCATACGTCATCCCGATGAGGAAGAAAAGAATGATTACCAGAAGTATGTTGAGAGTTTTCTTCATCGCGTATCCTCCCGCGCCTCATCCGCTCCACTCTGCGTCCTCGCAGAGTGGTAAATGCCATTTAATTCCTTTGGTTCTGCGAGGACGCAGAACCGAGCATTAGGGTAGTTAGCACTAACTTTTAGAATATTCCTCATCGTCTGTTTTCCCTCGCTCCCCTGTCGCCAGCATATCCTAATTCAACATTTTCACTTGTCAAAACACAATGATAGGGCAAGAACATCCTCTCAATTTTTGCAACATCAAACGCCGCGTCAGTCTCCTCAAGCGCAAGGTAGAAACGGTTATCGGTCGCCCGCTCGAATTTCACAAATTTTTTCTTTCCGGGAAAGAGCTTACTGACAACAAAAAATGCAAGCACGGTTCCTATCCCTGCAAAGAGCACCATGATTTCAAACGTTACGGGAACAAATGCCGGAACGGATTTCAACGGCTTCCCCCCGACATTCACGGGCCAACTTGTTGCCGATGTCCATAGTTGATACCATAATTTTGCTATCGCTCCTGAGACGCCAAGCGCAAACGTAATCCACGGCAGCTTCGAGGGCTTCACTCCCTGCGCTTCATCTAATCCATGCACTGCATACGGGGTATATACATCGGCAATCTTGTACCCTTGCTCGCGCGCAAGCCGTGTCGCAGAAAGAATGTCGGCTTCTCGCTCAAACGCGCAGAGTAAATACCGGTTATTCATGCGAGATATTAATGCCCTCCTTTCGAGTCATGATGAGATGGTTGACGCCCATACGATAAGACCCCTTTGATTTCACCGATGGAAATCATCGGCAGTATGCGGGCAAAAAGTAAAAACAACGTGAAGAACAAGCCGAAGCTCCCCGCCAGCGTAGCCAGCTCAACCAATGAAGGAGAATAGCTTGCCCAGCTCGAAGGCAGAAAATCTCTCGAAAGCGATGTCATAATAATCACAAATCGCTCAAACCACATGCCGACATTAATAAACACGACGATGACAAACACTGCAACGGGAGACGTCCTTATTTTTTTTGACCATAGGAGCTGGGGAATAAACACGTTACAGCTAAACATTATCCAATAGGCAATTGCATAAGGACCAAACGCTCTGTTGATAAATGTAAACCGTTCGTACGGGTTGCCTGAATACCATGC
>SCUC01000651.1 GCA_004322375.1 Bacteroidota bacterium | reverse complement strand
AACAATATCGGCTTTGATATTACACAAAAAGCTATTGACACTGGAATTCGTCAGAATCCATACAGGCTTGAACTCGTAGGAAAGAAAGGGAGAAAAATCTGGGTCGAAGCGAACGAATCGCCTGTTGTGGCAAATGGAAAAACAGTTGCTGTTGTCGGTTCGCTCACCGATATTACAGAACGAATAAAAGCCGAGGAAGAAATCAGCAAGCTGCGGAAAGCTGTTGAAACGGCGGGCGAGGTTATTTTCATCACAAACAGCGATGGCATTATTACGTTCATCAACCCTGAGTTTACGCGCTTGTATGGCTACCCGGAAGAAGAAATAGTGAATAAAACGACTCCGCGTATATTGAGAAGCGGCCTTATGAGTGACGAGGAATATAACCTTCTTTGGAAAACATTGGCGTCAAAACAGCAAGTCAAGAAAGAATTTTTGAACCAATCGAAGGACGGGAAACACATTCTTGTAGAATCGTCTATAAGTCCCATTGTGGATGAAATGGGGAATATCGAAGGGTATCTAGCAATCCAGCTGGACATCACGGAGAAGAAACGGCTTGAAGAACAATTTCTCCGAACACAGAGGCTGGAAAGCCTTGGAACTCTTGCCGGGGGAGTCGCTCATGACTTGAATAATGTGCTCGCGCCTATTCTCCTTTCGATTGAAGTGTTGAAACGGTATGCGACAACGGATCATGCAAAAAAAGTGTTGAACACGATTCAGGTAAGCGCCGATCGCGGGAAACAAATTATTAAACAAATTCTTTCGTTTGCGCGCGGCACGGAAGGCGAGCGGGGAAATATCCAGATGCGTCATCTTATCAAGGAGATGGAACAAATTATTCGCGAAACGTTTCCCCGTTCCATTGAAGTGCAAAGCCATGTCGCGAAGGACCTCTGGCCCGTTGTCGGCGATCCAACCCAATTGCATCAAGTGTTACTGAACTTATGCGTGAATGCAAGAGACGCTATGCCCAATGGGGGCTCGTTAGAAATGAGAGCAGAGAATATTACCATAGATGAACATTTTGCGAAGATGCAATACGGGGCGAGCATAGGACAATACGTTGTTCTCAGCGTAAGCGATACCGGAATGGGTATTCCGCCCGATGTCCTGCCCCGCATTTTCGATCCGTTCTTCACGACGAAAGCGACAGGCAGTGGAACAGGGCTCGGGTTATCAACAGTTCATGCAATCGTGAAAGGACACAAGGGATTTATTGATGTCTATACACACTTAGAAAAAGGAACGACGTTTAAAGTATTCCTCCCCGCTCATGAATCTGCGAAAAGTATAGAAATTACCAAGACGGTCGCGGAATACCCTTCAGGAAATGGAGAACTGGTGTTAGTCATTGATGATGAGGCTTCTGTCCGGGATATCACCCGTTATACCCTGGAAATGTATGGCTACAACGTTCTCACGGCAAATGATGGCGCGCGAGGAACTGCGTTGTATAAAGAACGGCAAGCTGATATTGCTATCGTTATCACGGACATGATGATGCCCGTGATGGATGGCTCTGCAACGATTCGAGCGATACGAGAGATAAACAAGTCAGTCAAAATTATCGCGTCAAGCGGACTATCAACTACCGTTCAATCGGCTTCATCTCCAGAGCCCGATGTCCAGGCATTTTTGGCAAAGCCCTACACAGCTGAAAGTTTACTGACAACATTGCATCAAGTTTTAACAACACCATAAATTGAAAGGAAGAACAATGGATTTGACAACGACCTATTTGGGATTAACATTAAAAAATCCTTTAGTCCCTTCAGCAAGTCCGCTTTCCCATTCCGTTGAGAGTATGAAACGACTTGAAGATGCGGGTGCTGCTGCGATTGTGATGTATTCCTTGTTTGAGGAACAAATTGCTCACGAAGCGGCTGAACTGGAACATTATCTAACATACGGTACGGAACGGTTTGCGGAATCGCTTACCTATTTTCCCCAAATTACAGAGTACAACATTGGGCCCGACGAGTATGTTGACCTGATTCATAACGCAAAGCAATCGCTTGAAATTCCTGTAATAGCGAGCTTAAATGGCATTACAGTAGGAGGATGGATAGAGTATGCGAAGAGGCTTGAGCAAGCCGGAGCGAATGCTATCGAGCTGAACGTGTATTATATTCCCACTGATCCGCGGCTTACGGCAGCAGATGTTGAAGACAGGTATCTTGAAGTGTTGCATGCCGTGAAGCGTGTCGTTTCTATACCTGTGGCAATGAAGCTCAGCCCGTTTTTCAGCTCCTTTGCCAATATGGCACAGAGGCTGGATACAGCAGGAGTTGATGGGTTGGTATTGTTCAACAGGTTTTACCAGCCCGATATAGACCTGTCAACACTTGATGTGAAGCCCGGCGTTACTCTTAGCACCTCATTTGCGATGCGCGTTCCGCTGCGATGGATTGCAATACTCCATGGTCAGGTCAAAGCAAGTTTGGCGGCAACGAGCGGTATTTATACTGCGGAAGATGTACTGAAAATGTTGATGGCTGGCGCTGATGTTACCATGATGTGTTCTGCGCTCTTGAAACACGGGGCAAGTCATATTTCTCAAGTATTGAATGACCTGAACCGGTGGATGGAAGAACATGAATATGTATCCGTTCAACAAATGAAAGGAAGCATAAGCCAGCGTTCGGTTGCCGACCCTTCGGCGTTCGAGCGGGCAAATTACATGAAAGCGTTGAACAGGTTCCAGGTTGTGAATAACTGAGAAGCTTCACGGCAGCTATCCACGAGCGAAGAGTATGTAGGTATGTACAACACAAGATAGAAGCGATGAGCAGAATTATCAAGCTAACAATCATCATTCTTTCCATCGTGGGAATAATGGAAGGACAAAAGCGCCAATGGGCAATTTCTCTGTCGAACGGGCAAACGCTCTCGAATGTGACGGTGGAATCGCTGTACCATGATAGTGTCGGCATCATGCGCGATGGAGAAATGGTATGGCATCCTGTTTCTGTGATAACGGGGGTGCAATCGGAAACGAAACGGCCGGATGTACTCACAGGCGTTCTTGGCGGAACGTTGCTGGGAGGGGGAGCGGGATTGTTGTTCAGCCATATTATCAATGCCGGCGAGGAAAATCCAACAAGCGACAAGGTCTTGTTTACGCTTCTGGGGGCGGGTGTAGGAGGGATAACGGGATATGCCATCGGCATGTCCGGTTCACATTATGAAGAGTATAATTTTAATACGTTAACACAGAAGGAAAAGCTCGCCACCATCGAATTTATTATGATGGAGGAAGGTACCCGTACTGCGCAAGAAATGAAACGCTCCGGCAACGGACCCTCTGAGTATCGCACTCAGCAAGACACGAATGGCATTCATGCAAGGAGAATACCTGATGTTCGATTCGGTTTGTATGCAGGATTTTCCACTCCGGTCGGAGATTTTTCAAAAAGAACTTCCGGGGCATTAAATGGATTTGCAATAGGAGGAGACCTGGTATACCGTCCATTCAATCATGACCAGGGTTCTCTTGAGACCGATTGGCTGACAAGTGTTGCTCTTTCGGTAAATGAGTATAGCGTATCGAAACAGTCAGGCGATTGGATTACGATATGGCCCATGACGGGTATCCGGCTGGGAACGAACCCCGAATCGCCTTTGCAGCTCTCTGCATCGCTGCAGGGTGGTTTGGTGATAGGCGCATCTCCTTCGTTTAGGTATATTGCCGGCGATGGTTCGGTGAAGCAGGAATCAGCGACTGATGTAGCAATAGCATATACGGCAGGATTTGGAGTTACTGTTGTGCGCAAATATGCGCTGCAGGCGAAGTACTTATCGGGTGAGCCGGAATACATCGTTGAAAATATTACTATCAAGCAGCCGACTTCAATGTTCAATATTACCATTGGGCTATTGTTCTGAGATGAGAGAATAAATCCATTTGTTGAATAGCAAAAAAAAACATAAGCTCATTACTATCATTAGAAATAATTAAAGAACGACGTCGAATTATCAGGAATATAGATACAATGAAAACATTAATAATTGTTATAGGAATTGTTTTGTTATCACTCCCCGCACAGGGTCAGGATAACAACGATTGGCATATTAAATTTAGCAGTGGTAAAACGCTCTATGAAGTAGAGCTGGCGCAGATACAGGGCGATTCCATTGGTATTTCCAACCAGGGAACGCTGGAATGGTATGGAATCAATGATATAACAACGATGGAGCTTTCGGGCGAACATTCCACCGCATTACGCGACGGGCTCATAGGAGCGGCATTGCTTGGCGGGCTAGGATTCGCCATTGCATCGGCTGAGGATTCGCACAAAGAAGAATATCAAGAGCAATCGAACACAAAGTTTCTTTGGGGAGGAGCCGGGGCGTTAACCGGAGGAATTGGCGGGGTGGTGTTAGGGAATACCTCCTCTACGGAAGTAGAGTACAACATGGAAAGGCTGGACGCGACACAAAAGCGTGCTATTGTAGAAAAAATTTTTCAGGAGAATATTTCGAGCATTTCAACAACCATTCAACAATCTGATGCCGTTCGGCTGCGTAAAGGGGGAACTATCAAAGGGACAGTTACTGAAAACATGGAAGATAGTACTGTTACCATACATACAATAGAAGGCGGCATTGTTACTTATCCGCGCTCGGAAGTGTTCACTATAGAGAGAAGAGAGCCTATCTCTCAGGCGATGCAAATGGAAAATAAAGGTTCTGCTCCTATAGGCTCAGGACTGGGACTGGAAATTCAAGCCGGCGTTACCGTCCCATTAGGGGATTTTTCAGGAACTAATGGAGGAAAAGCGCTTACCGGGTTTATGTTTAAAGCAAACATGACGTATCCTGTTTTTATGAACGAAAACCAATCGTTTATTGTGCAATCACTTACTAGCGCTTCTGTTTCTATTAACGGTGTTGATATAGAATATCCGGCGCAAGCCCGGACAGATTTCGGATTCTGGATTACAGGATGGCCCCTTACCGGCATTCGATTGATGACCCGCCCCGGCGGAGATTTTGCATTTCATTGTTCCGGTCAGGCAGGGATACTCGCCGGTTCTTCTCCGCCAATTACCATTGATGCCACGACCTATTCCTTAGAGCAGCCTAATTCCTCGGCGATCGCCTTTGCTTATCAAGCCGGAGCGGGGATAGTGTTTCAGGATCGTTTTCTTTTTGAAGTGTATTACATGTCAGGTTCCCCGAAGTACACATTGACAAAGACGGAAAATTCAGTGTTGCAAACGGATATCATTAAACAAGAAACATCTCTGCTTTCATTGACTCTGGGGTTAGTTTTTTAAGCAGTGCGCTGCTTGCCCCTAAAAATAAAACATAATTACAACGACAGAACAACATAGAAACGTATGAGTATTCTTTTCAGCAGACAATGCGAATATGCAATTCAAGCAGTTCTTTATCTCGCGCTCAAGCCTCACGAAGAAAAAACATCTATTAAAGAATTAACGCAGCATCTTGATTTACCGTATCATTTCGCGGCAAAAATTCTCCAGGCATTATCCCGCAAGGGGCTTCTCGTTTCGCACAAAGGCTCGCTTGGTGGATTTGCGCTGGCAACATCAGCGGAAAACATAACCCTCTATCAAATTGTTGAAGCTGTGGATGGAGTAGGAATGTTTAAGGGTTGTCTTCTCGGTTTTGA
>SCUC01000650.1 GCA_004322375.1 Bacteroidota bacterium | reverse complement strand
GGAATGTAATACAATGCAAAATTCAAAATGAAAAATGAAAAAAAGATATTGGTGAGTTGTTAGTGGTGAGTAATTTTATTGACATTGTTAACGTTTGAACCTGCGACGGAGGGCGAGGATGAATAACGTAACAAGTACGGGCATGAGGAGGGATTCTATGATTGCTAGGTTGCGGGTAAATGCTGATGGATGGTATAAATCGTTAATATCTTTTTGGAATGTTACCGTAAGGAAGTTGTATTGGAGTGCATGCCAATAGTCCGCATTATATTCTTGAGGTGTTCCAAGTGGATAAATATAAAGTAAACCGGTTACTGGAAAGAGCAATGGTAAAACTAAAAGACAGACTGCTATGAAAAATAAACTATTTTGCCAAATTTGGCCATAACCGCTTATCCATCTATAAAGTGCAATCCATGAGAATATATTCCGCTGGATTGCATTCGGTTTTCTTAGCCGCCTCATTTCCATCTCGCCGAAATAAAAATCATTCGATCTTGTATAGTCTCGATTGTCTTCATGGCTTTGTTTTAATTGGCGATAGGCATGTTTTATTATCTCAGCCTGCTCGCGATTTATTTTATTTTCAGCCACTAATACTGTTTCGTCGTACAATGCTTTTCTTTTAGACCAAGGTGGAAAACCGAAAACGAAATTTTTCTTGACATACCAATAAACGTCCATAAATTGAATTTTTCTAAGGTCAGTCCCTCTAAGCTCAACTTGATCAAAACTTACATGACGAAATATTATTGAACCAATAGTTTCAATTTTTAGATATCTTAACGTCGCTTTGGAATTAAATACCAAATTTCCATCGTTTCCTTGAAATTCAATTTCACCTTTTATTCTGCAGTTATCAAAAGTGGTTTCATTAGAATTGAATTGTGTTGATACAAAAACTGTTTCCTTTGAAAAAGTAGCTTGTGAAAAACTAGCTAATTTACCTTCAAGTAAACAATTATTAAAATGCGTATAATTTGACTGGAAATCTGAAGGGAATGTTAATGTTTCACAATTGAGCTTCACATCCTTAAAAATTAGATATTCACCCTTAAAGAGAGCTCCATCAAATGCCAACCATTTGTTTTTGAATTCACATAGGAGGAACTTTGTACTTTTAGATTCAAAAATGCTTTTGTCAAAAGCGATTTGCTTTGATTCAAAATGAACATCTTGAAACCGTGTCTTTTCTTTACTACCAAAGAATACTCCACCCCAACCAGTGTCATTGCCCATAAAAGTGACATTGTCAAAAATTGTTTCATTGCCTTCGAATCGCACTCCACGAAATGTATTAGTCTCTCCGAGGAAGTGGCACTTTTTGAATGAAACATAACCCTGAAAGATAGCTTTATGAAAATTTACTGATTTATTAAAAGTGATATTTGAAAACTCGTAGGCTGGAAATCTGTATTCTGTAAAATCAATTTCCTTTACTGTATCGTCACTGTTTTCTTTTTGGATTTTTGCAAATAACATTTCTTTGAAATGATGTTGCAATTCGTTCGATTCACCCTTTTTGTTTATATGAAATATACATTGTCCTGAAGGGCTGAATGTATTTAAGCTCCCACATGGCTTCCCATTAGCCATTATTATAGGGCATCCATTATTTACCATATTGAATTTCCTTAATCAAAATAATAAGAGGGCTAAACATGTTATATAGCAATGGTCAACGACTTGCGGAGGTCTTATGCCTATTTTTATGGAGATTAAGAACGTTTTCGCAGCGACGGGTATAAAACCCATCGCTGGAACAATAGTGTTGTTCATATGAGGAGTATTCTTTTTGACGATTCTACTGTTGATGATTTGTTCAGCATATTCATTTCGTCTTCAAGGGTCATTGTCTTGTGATGTTTTTCCTGGTTTTTGATGTAGTTCCGTACTTTGTTGACATTTTGTGGCGATACCGAAAATGCGCCATAGCCATCTTGCCAGTGAAAATGTTCTTGTGACAAGCTGTTTTCATTGACCCATTTATATGTCAGCCCTTTGTAATTTTTAACAACATCTTGCAGAATATGTGAAGGATGTAATTTGATGAGTAAATGTACATGGTCTGGCATTGAATTGATGAAATCGAGATAGTATTCTTTTTCGTTAGCTATCTCATGGAATTTATCAATGAGTTTCCACTTCCATTCGTTTGAGATTAACTTTAGCTTGTTCTTAGTGCTCCAAACGAGATGAATCCAAATCTCTGTGTGGCTTTGCGGCATTGCTGTGTTGTGTAATATATATTGGTCTTGAAGTTGCTGTTCCAGCGATGGGTTTTATACCCATCGCTGGTAGTTGCTGATGAGATTATGAGCGATGGGTATAAAACCCATCGCTCTCCAAGTATTTAAAACAATCGGCAAATTTTTTTCATTTTGAATTTTTACTTGAGTTTTTCAGTTCTGCTAATTTCTTCAATGCTTCAAGCGGCGTCATTGTATCCAAGTCAATCTTGTTGAGTTCTTCGCGGAGCTTGTCGTCGCGGAGTTCAAAGAGGGTCATTTGTAGTTCACCTGCGCCTGCTTTGCTTTTTGTACTTTGTTTATCGGCATCACTCATATCTCGCATCCCAAATCCCATATCTGATTCGCTGTGTAATCGTAGCTCGGAGCCTTCAAGGTTTTTCAAGATGCCTTTAGCTCTTTCTGTAACTTCCTCGGGTAAGCCTGCCATCATTGCAACTTGAATGCCGTAGGAGTGGTCGGCAAAGCCGGGCTTGACTTTATGGAGAAAAATGACTTTGTCGCCGTATTCGCGCACGTCAACCTTGTAGTTTTTTATACGGGGGAGAAGAGAGGCAAGCTCGTTGAGCTCATGATAATGTGTTGCGAATAATGTTTTTGCTCCCGTACGATTGTGGAGATATTCAGTCAATGCCCACGCGATGCTGATGCCATCGAACGTGCTGGTGCCGCGACCGACTTCGTCGAGCAATATCAAGCTTTTCTGTGTTGCGGAGTTGACAATATTTGCCGCCTCGTGCATTTCAACAAGAAAGGTGCTTTCACCCGACGCTATGTTATCGCTTGCGCCAACGCGTGTGAAAATCCTATCAACTATTCCGATGTGCGCCTCTTTTGCCGGCACAAAACTTCCGATTTGCGCAAGGAGCGTAATGAGTGCAGTCTGCCGTAGATAGGATGACTTGCCGCTCATGTTCGGTCCCGTGATAATGAGAATTTGATTTTCTTCAGTATCAAGGAAAACATCGTTGGCTGTATATTGCTCGCCGGGGGGAAGCAGGCGTTCAATAACGGGGTGTCTGCCATCGCGGATGAGCATCGCATTGGTATCGTTCACCTCCGGGCAGGCGTAGTTATATTCAAAGGCGACTTCAGCGAGTGATGCGAAACAATCGAGCATGGCAATGAGCCGGGCGTTGTGCTGGATTGCCTCAGCATGTTCTGCAATTGTTAATCGTAATTCATTAAATAATCGAGTCTCAAGAGCTAAAATTTTTTCTTCTGCGTGGAGAACCTTTTCTTCATACTCTTTGAGGTCGGGGGTAATGAAGCGTTCTGCATTTACCATCGTCTGCTTGCGGATATAATCGGAAGGGATTTTATCCTTATGCGTATGCGTTATTTCAATGTAATAGCCAAACACATTGTTGAAACCGATTTTTAAGGAGGAGATTCCTGTGCGTTGGCGTTCTTTGGTTTGGAGATTGGCAATCCATGTTTTCCCATTTTTCGCGATGTCGCGAATTTCATCAAGCTCATCGTTATATCCTGGTTTGAACACACCGCCATCGCTCAGGACTAAGGGAGGGTCGGGCTGCAATGCTTTCTCAATAGTTTCGACTATTTCGTGGAGCGGTGAGAGGGAGAGGTGGAGCTGCTGGAGCGTTGAGCTTACGATTTCTGAATTCTGAATTCTGATTTCTGATTGAGAACCAGAACCGAGAATTGTTTTAAGAGTAGAAATATGCTTGAGAAAATTTTTGAGCGAGACTACCTCACGAGGATTAGCGCGGTTGGTGCAAATTTTGGAAATTAAACGCTCAAGGTCTCCAATATGGGAGAGTGTATCTATAATGGTTCTTCTGAGGTCTTTCTTTTCGAATAATTCTTTCACTGCTTCAAGGCGCGATTGGATTGGTTCTAGTCGTCGTAAGGGGTGGTTAATCCAATCTTTCAGCATTCGTCCGCCCATCGGGGTTTGAGTTCTATCCAACACCCAGAAAAGGGTTCCGTCATCCTTGCCTTCGATGGATTTTGTAATTTCGAGATTTCGCTTCGTTGAAGGGTCGAGTATCATATACTCGCTGATGTTGTACGGGGCGAGCTTACGAATATGCGAAAGGTTTGCTTTCTGGGTTTCCTGCAGGTAGTTCATTACAGCGCCTGCAGAAATGATTCCCAATCTCCATTCCTCGATCCCGAATCCCTTCAACGTCTGAGTTTTGAATTGATTGATGAGAAGCTCGTACGCGTAATCGAAATTAAAAATCCAATCGTCTAATTTTGAATAGACGCCAGTGAAACGATTTTTCAACAGTTGCTGAATTGTTTCGAGGTCGCGTTTCTGAACAATAATCTCAGATGGCGAAAGCGATGCTATTTGCTCTTGTAATTGTCCGAGAGAAAATTCGCTGACAAAAAAGCTTGCTGTTGTAACATCAATAAAGGCAATTCCGATTGTGTCTTTCGCAGTTGCAAGAGGTGATGGAAGCGCAATAGCCATTAAGTAATTGTTTTGCTTTTGCTCAAGCACCTTATCCGAGAAGGTAACACCGGGGCTGACCACTTCGATTACATCTCTTTTTACAATACCTTTAGCGAATTTTGGGTCTTCCAGTTGCTCACAAATTGCAACACGGAGGCCCGCTTTTAATAATTTGGGCAGGTACGACTCAAGGGCATGGTGGGGAAAGCCGGCAAGGGGCGTTTCTCCT
>SCUC01000649.1 GCA_004322375.1 Bacteroidota bacterium | reverse complement strand
TATTATGAAGTCCTCGCATCTTGGCGGGAAGAAGTGGTTGGGTCTATGACCTCGCAGAGGGATGAGTTCAAGAGGGTACAATGTAGCCCTGTGATTTCGATAGACGTGCAGAATTAATCAGTTCAACGTGGAAAAGACTTTTGCAATTACTAAATGGGAGCGTTCTTTTTCTTGATATGTTCCCGTTTGCCGACAGCATACGCCATCCGCATAAAGGCTCGCAGCTCATCGTCAATATCTTCTTTGCGATAGAGCTTAAACCGATGGAGATAGCAGTTGTCTGCAATTTTTTCAATACGGGAGAATTTTTTGTTGGGGTGAGGCTCGGTCAGCCATAGCCCGCTGGCAAGGAAATTTTTTCCCACACGGGTGACGCCGCTGAAACGCACCTCGACCATGAACGCAATGCGGGTTTTCACAGGATGAACAATTACGGGACCGAATTTCTTGAATTCATGAAGATAGTATTTGTAGAGTGCGTACATCTCTTTCGGCTTACCATTGAAGAATTCTTTCACCGTGTAGTTCCCGCAGGAGTGCCATAGATTTTTCTGGAAGAATTTCGCCTTACATTTCGGGCAGGTCCACATAGTTAGTTTCCGGTTTACGGTTTCCTGTTTTCAGTTTGTGGAGATTGGTAAGTATGGTACGATTCTTTCAGCCAGAGAAGAAGCTGGTCATCAACATCATCGGGGGTTTCGAGACGGATGAAATGAGCGCACCGCGACTTTGTCGCCCAAAAGGTTTTGTGGATGCGAAAGTCGTTCAGTTCGCGGTTGAGAAGGAATTCAATATCGAGCCATTCGCGCTTTGCCTTAATGGCGAGAAACGTTCCTTCGCGCGTTACCATGATTGAACCAATGGCAGGACTGATGTTGAATGCGCCGAATTTTTTGATGCGTTTCATAAGAGCATCATACGTTTTTCTCACTTCAATATTTTTACCATCGAAGTGACTATCAACTGTTACCGTTACGCAGCTATGCGCTTGATGTTTATGCTTGAAGGGGCGTTTGCACTTTGGGCAGGTCCAGGGCATGAAAGATTACGATATAGCTTAACAATATTAATTAAGAACAATGCCACCCTTTCAGGGTTTCATTATATTGTTTTTCACATACTATAATCATCTCACCCCTTCGGGGTTAGTTAATAAATAATCCCGTAGGGATGGAATGATTGTAGAAAAAATTAGAAAGCAAAGGACAAAACCCTGAAAGGGTGACATAATTGGTTCTTTGGTTATTGCCGCAGTCTCCAGTGTATCGGTGACTTGCAATAACGTACGGGCTTTCTGCGGTTGTTGCTACGGGCTTACGCTATCCAGCATAATATCCACTGTTGCTGTCTGCCCGCCGGAGACAAGAACATACGTTTCTCCGAGGCTTGAGATGGCGTCTCCGGTGCTAATCTGTCCGTTGCCGTCAACATCAAGGAAGACTACGACGCAGCGACCGCCTGAAAATACATCAGAAACGGTATGCGAGAGAGGCGTACCGGCAGAGAGCGTAGCGCCCGGCACTGATTCAGTATTGAGCGGGACATTGCCAGTTCCACAATCTTTAATAATAACGTACAGTGTTCCTGTTAATCCACATGCTGCACCGCCGCACGTAACGTCAACCTGCACCCAGCCGGCGGAATCCGTTCCCGTGCAGAAGAGACAGTTGAGGTTCTGAGAAACGCTTGTATTGGCATTATCAACCACAGAAACATTTTCTAATAGCGCGGATGATTGCTGTCCGGGATATGATGCGTCAGTCAGGAAAATCTCGAACGAATACGTTCCGGGACCGAGATTGGTAAATTGATGTGAATAGGCGTCGCACGTGGTGGTAATTTCGCTGGGGGAGGGACCTGTTGCAACAATTCTGATGTCGCCGTTGGGCGTGCAATTCGGTCCTCCGTTCACAGTCCAGTGAACGGTGGCAGATCCTGCAATGGCTCCGGTTGTAAAATTCAAATTCACGTATGTTGTCTGGTTTGCGACTATTGTAACGTTTCGGATAATGTTATCTAACACCGTGTTTCCTGCGTCGAGTAAGTCGCTCGCGAGCGAATACGTTCCCGCGGGGATAGCGGTAAGCAGCAACTCACCGCTTGAGCAGGGCTCCGTTATTGGTGTGAGCGCTCCAAGCGCGGCGCGTACGCTGATTGCATTCAGGCAGCCGGAACCCGCGGGCTGACCATTGATTGTCCATGATATATTTACAGAGCCGATGATAAGCGGCGCAGTAAAGTTGCCTGTAATCAGAACCGTTTCATTCGCTTCAACAAATATAGATTGTGTTATGGTAGAAAGAACAGTTGACGACGGGTTGAGAAGCTCTGCAGTAATGGTGTGGTTTCCGGCAGTAATGGTTTCAATAGTAAATGCCGACTCGTTGCACGGGCGCGTAACGGGGGAGTACCCGTCAATCGTCACGCGTACTTGGGATGAATTGACCTGTGGGCATTGAATGCCCGGGGATTGTCCGTTAATTGTCCATCCGAATGTAACATTGCCATACCCAATAGTCACGGTGATTGGAATTGTCACCATGCGCGGGGGATCGGAGTTATCCTGAACGGTAACTGAAGTCGAGCCTGCGGCAACCGGCGTAACATCGAGAATACCGATTGTTTGAATGCTGGCTATTGCAATAGTGGAGTCCGGCGCAATCTGAATGGAATATGGAGTGACTCCGCCTGAAACGGCTGCAAGTCCTGTCGTTCCTGTAGCGACCGAAAGAGCGGGGGGCTCAGAAACGAGCGGAGTTGTATCAATAGGAACCTCATCATCATTGCAGGAAATAGAAAAAATGCTGCAACTTATGAGTATCAAAGCTACAAGAGTAACGGTAAAAGGTTTTTTCATGCTAAAATCTTTCAGAAAAAGGGGTTTTTCGTATCCAAATCCTTTGAGCATAAAGAAGGTACAAAATTTTGTTGTGGCTGTCAATTACATAATGATTTTTATTTTCAGAATCCTCTTTACAGAATAAAAATCGAGGTTACCTTCTGCGGGTTTTTACTTTGTTTTCATCACAAATGCGCCATCCCAGTCATCCGGCGGGGGATTGAGCTGGTAAAACCGGCAACGGTCTATGTACATACGCGAAGCGTAATCTTCCCCCAGCCATTGTAGAGCGCTTTCGAATGAAACAATTGCACTCGCCCATTCCCGCTGCTTGTAGAGGGAAAGGCTCTTGTTATAGAGCTGCAGGAAACGTTCTCCATGTGGCGGCAACGGATCGCGCGCGAGGCACAACAGCTCAAAGACTCGTACAGGCTGAGTTTTTCCCTTGACGACGAGAGAATCTAATTCCCGAACGATAAC
Source organism: Bacteroidota bacterium (assembly GCA_004322375.1). Classification (GTDB taxonomy): domain Bacteria; phylum Bacteroidota; class Ignavibacteria; order UBA10030; family SZUA-254; genus FW602-bin19. The sequence goes on along the minus strand of SCUC01000649.1, from coordinate 1,554 downwards.
GTCAGACGCAACTAATTGATACGTTCGTTCGGAAATCATCACGCGGGAGCCGTACTGTTTATTGGCGCCTTCCAGTCGTGAAGCAAGATTGACATTGTCGCCGATAACGGTATAATCAAATCTTCGCACACCACCCATGTTGCCGACAATCATATCGCCGGTGTTCAAGCCGGCGCGGACACCGATTTCCGGGCGACCATCTTTTTTCCACCTGCGGTTCATCTCGATGATGGCATCCTGCATCTCTAACGCCGCTTTGCACGCGAGGAGAGCGTGATTTTCCTGTGCTACCGGAGCGCCCCAGATTGCCATGATCGCGTCCCCGATATATTTATCTAACGTTCCTTCGTGCTTGAACACGATTGCCGTCATCTCGCTGAGGTATTCATTGAGAACCGTAACAAGCTGTTCAGGACCGAGCTTTTCGGACAGCGGGGTGAAGCCGACTATATCGCTGAAGAAGACCGTCAATTCTTTTTTCTCGCCGCCGAGACGAACGCTATCGGGATTATTAATAAGCTCATTCACAACCGCGGGGCTGACATACCTGCTGAACAAACCCTTGATGTACGTTTTCTGTTTTCGTTCTCCGAGATAATTGTACACTGTTGCCCCGATATACCCGATGGCAATGGCAATCATCGGGCTGACGATTGTCGCGACGAAATTGTACTGTGTAAAGAGATATTGCGCTACGACGATGACGCCAGCCAGAGCGAGAAGCATCCAGAGAGCGCTGAGAATTTCGCTTAAGGCTGAAATGCGGAAACGAACTTCTTTCAGGAATGTTGTCAGGAAAAAGGTGACAAGGCAAAGAACCAGGATAACAAGCATTGTCAGCCATGCCGGTTCCCGCTGCAACGCCGAGCCATCCAGAACGTTTTGTATCGCGTTCGCGTGTATTTCAACACCGTACATGAGGTTATCGCCTGCCTGCCTTCCGGAGGAGATGGGAACGGGAAACAAATCTTTGTCTTCGGGAAGCGTAGAGCCGACAAGAACGATTTTTCCCGCGAATGTTCTGTCATAGAGCAGACCGAAATCGGGGTCGTCGAATGTGTTGATTTCTTCTCCTGTGGCGATTTCATCGGCGTTAGTGAATTCGTGGTCGTCAAGAACGTCGGCGATGTTGATATGTTTGAACGTTCTATCAGAACCATAATAATTGATGAGGAACGAAGCGTCATCGTACTTGGGGATGGTTCTCCCGGCATATACAAATTGCTCCAGGGAATTTTCTGCCGTAAAGAACGGCGGCTTTCCGGAATGTTTATTTAAGGTTGCGAAGGCGAGGGAGGGCAGCCGTCGTTCCGTCACAGGGTCGTAGGTGAATGGACGGTAGCGGCGATATACCCCATCATCGTCGTTGCGAACATACACAATGCCGATCGAGCTATCAACGGAAAAAAAAATGTTGTGATAATTTTCGTCGGTTCTTCGAACGATATACGATTGATTCCCGATTTCCGTTTTTCCACCGAGCGCGACAATGTTCGATTCCCGTATGGCACGGCGAAAATCATCGTCATGAACAGAACCGTGTTCGTCCGGTTC
>SCUC01000648.1 GCA_004322375.1 Bacteroidota bacterium | reverse complement strand
TGCTGAGTTTACAGGCGGAATGGAGACAACGACCGAGAAATGGACGAAAGAACTTTCGATAAAGAAATTTTCGACACTAGGTGAGATGCTCACGATTTTGTATGGGCATGCTGAGAATTGATGTTAGAGTAGGGACACAAACGGCAAGACAGGATTAGAATGATTGCCGTTGTGAAAGCAACATGGTCACGAGCGATGCCGGAAGAGTCGGCGCGTCTCTGACGGAGCCTTGAGGAAAGAAGAAAACTACCTGCGGCTCATCCGCTTACGCGGAGCATGGTCGGTTGAGATTCCGACCATGTAAGAATGAAGATAACTTCACTGTTACGGTGATAACAATAGGCGGTCCGGGAACGGATCGAGGCACCTTAACTGTAACGCCGGGGTACAACACCACTGGTTGTAGCGTCTGGTCGTGGAGTAGTAGGGAATAGTGACGCAGGAAGTCCCTTCGGCATCAAGGTGAAAGCTCGTGACCAGTTGTTTGTATGCACACCCTGAATTCCCTCTCAAGGGGAATTCTACCATTTAGAAAAGTTTTTTAACCTTCCTATTGTTTTATCCTGTACCTTTATGATTGTTATCCATGGGTTACATTTTCTTATTCGCGCAATGTTTTTCGGAATGTCGTGAGAAGGAGGAATGTTTTGCCATGATAATTCTTTAAGAGGCAGCTGTTTCGTAATAGAGTGAAATGCTTCAAAGCCGTTTTCTGTTGTAATATGAAGGTACACTGAAGTCTCGACGTTACTTTGTTGAATTGTCAGCGTATCTGTTGCAAAATGAATGTCTATCTTCGCGGCTGCGCGTTGTTTCCACCATGAGGCGTATTCACCGAAACGGACTGAGGGCAATTGATGTTGTTTTACGGATTGAAAGATTTCGCAGAGGACATTCTCATGCCCATCCTTTGGGTGATGGTACAGGATGAGAGGTTCATGCAAGGCTAATTTTTCATGGATGACATGAGAAAAGTATTTTTTCATCATATCATCAGTATAACCCAGGCGTTTCAACGTGCCGATGCTTATGGGATGAATGGGTATTTGAAGTACATTTATCGGGTTTTCATGGAGTAGCGGGAAGGAAGGCAAATCGTCATAGTCATACGAAAATTCAGATGAATACCCGAAGCCGTAGTCTGCAATTGCCTTTGCAAGATTGTCGTTCCACTTGCCGTAAGGGGCGGCAAACCCGGCAGGGAATAGCTTAACATTTCTGAGAAGGTCGAGCGCAGAGCGGATATTATTTTTGTTTTGTTCATAGTCCTGAAATGTTTCATGCTCGAAACAATGGAGAGCGATTTCCTGTTCACGCATCCGCGAATATATCTCTATAAACTGTTGCTGACTTTTTGTGTCAACAAACCATGTAAATGGGATAGTATGCTCAAGCGAACATTTATAGAGCTTATGAATTTCGTTCTTATTGGAATAGTCGGTATCTATCCTGAACGCGAATACCGAATCTGCTTGATTGGGAAAATACCATTTATGAATATATGGAAGTCCGCGTTTGTGGTGTAAATACTCAAGTGAACGAGAAACTAATTTCCTTACTTTGCCTTTGGAGACTAATGAAACATGTTCAAAGGGTAATCGTTTGCCCGATGAATAAAACGATTTGATTTGAGTGCGAGAATCAACAAACAGTTCACCGGAATCGAACGGCAATGCAATGACAATGCCTTCATGCAATTCTCCGACATAGGTTGTGAAGGCGCCATCTAAAGCGGGAAGCTCATTAGCATTGCCGGGTATCCAGCAATCAGTGAAGATATCTAATAACCCTGTATTGTTGAAAATTGATTTTTGAGAAGGAAGTAATGACCCGCAAGGTTTTTTTGTTACCGTTGTTCCT
>SCUC01000647.1 GCA_004322375.1 Bacteroidota bacterium | reverse complement strand
ACAAGATGTTCTATTATCCGGTCGCTTTCGTTCTTTTTCAGAAAAAGATGATATGCCGGCAGTTGCCAAAGAAAATCTTGAAAAACAAATCCCCCTGAAACCTGAAGCATGAAACCTGAACTGTTCGTTCGTTCTTCAGGCATTGTAATATTCAATAGCTCTTGAATCCGTTTGCCCCCTTCTTTTCCAATCACTAACCGGTGAAGGTATTCAGCAGAAATATTGTTAATTAGAACATCCTCTGTAAAAAGAAACCGATTCAGCCATTGCTCCATTTTTACAGCCTCGCGTGATTCTAATACTAAAATAATTTCATCCCCAACATGTAAGACTGTAACAATGTCAATAATCTTTGCTTTCTCATTGACAAGAATTGTCATACCTGCATTCCCATTGGCAATGTGTAGAACATCATTCGTCGAAAGTCGCTGAAGAAAATCGAAAGCGTCCCGTCCTTTCAACGAAAGAGCTCCACACGGAAGCTCCATTACCGCAGCTGATTCATTCAATAGACGGTATTCTTCTGATACTAATGTGCGACTCACGTTGTTATCAGCAGAGTACATATCTGAAATGAAATACTAAAATTTAATGAAGAAGTGAGCCGCATATGGAATAAAATTCTACACAACAAAAACCCCGCTCTTCTGAACGGGGTATAGTATTAAGTTCTTCAATTAAATATACTGAGAAAAGAGGGTTTTATCAAGTTTTAGCATCCTTTCTGCATCTCGTAGCATTATGAAAATTCACCTATAGCAATATGCATCATGCATCCTGAATCTTAAATCTTGAATCGTGAATAATAATTTTTGTAACTCCTCCAACGTTTTTTACAAATATCACAACAGCAACGGGTACAGCTTTATACTACTTCCCTTCCATACAACCAGCTAAACGATCCGCCTCCTTCTGCAATTGCTCGCTCCGCAAGTTTTTGATAGCGCAAAGAGAGAGTAGAGAGATAATCCTGTGCTTTCGCGGCTTTATCGGAAAGTCCAGACAAAGTTTCAATTTTCCAGTGCTGAACCAATTCCGCGATAATTTCAGAATAATGCTTTACTGTGTAAACTCCGAGCGTTTGAGCAAATTTAGAATACTTTGTAAATAAATTAGTATCTTCGCCATCTTGCATGGCAGCAGCAGGCATGGTTATTTTCCGCTTCATCATCTCTGCAAACGAAATTATGGCTCCTGCTGCATCAACCTCGAAAATCTTTGTCATAAAGAGCTTATACGCTGTTTCATGCCGCGCTTCATCGCTTGCTATATGACCACAGATAGTATGCAGTGTATCCTCACCTGCCCTCTTTGCCAGTATCCCGACGTTACGGTGCGCAATTTTTGTCGCCCGCTCCTGAAACGACGTATAAATGAACCCTAGATAAGGGTCGTTTTCCGTCTGCGGGTTAAATCCATCTTTTATTAAATGATGAATTGTTGTTTCGACAGCGCGCATATTAACTCGTCCGGTTAGATACAAATACCTGTTAAGTAAATCCCCGTGGCGGTTTTCTTCGGCGGTCCAGCCCCGGCTCCATACTGCCCAGGGGCTTTCACTCATCCCCGTTTCATCCGTGATTCCGCGCAAACGATTCAACCATGTCTGGTAACTTGGCAGGGCTTCTTCCGTAACCATGCCGCCTATCAGAACCACAAGGACTGAATCCGGCAATGCTTTTGCACGTTCGCGAAATGTAAGAAGCTGTTGTTGAGCGTCATTTGCTGCTGTATCTGGCATAAAATCGCTTGGTTGCCAGCTTTCATTGAC
>SCUC01000646.1 GCA_004322375.1 Bacteroidota bacterium | reverse complement strand
CTTCTTCGCATCATCGAAATTGTTGAAGTAGGTTGCCAGTGTATCCTGCAACTTTTGCTTTCCAACTTTGCCTGCATCCTTGACTAACGATTTCAACACATCTGAATATTTCTTGTGCTGAACATATTTCAAGGTATCGGTACGGGAGGTCGTTCCAACAATCAACAAATCGGTTTTCTGCGGTAATCCTTGAATCATCGCTTCTTCGCCTGCGTTGATTGAATTGGGCATCGGCAGACGAATGATGTTCTTGGAGAATCCATCAGCTTTTGTTTTCTGCTTCTTCCCGCGAATCGTTCCATCAATGGTCCAGTACCATGATGGCGCTTCTTGTTGTTTCGTTCCTGCTTTCACGCCGTAACCGCAAATGGTCACGCTGTCACCGGGAGCAACTGAGCCACCTGTGAAATCCCATTTTCCGTTCTTTCCTTTGGGAGTCGGGCTTGCCGTCGTAAAATGATCCCAGCTTAAGGACGCGGAATCTACAACGACCTTAAAGTCAACATGCAAATCATTGACGGTTACCGTATCATTGTTTTTGAACGATACGCAGAACTCGACCTGATTGCTGGTCTTCTTTACCGATTTATAGATTTTCTTACCCTTTGCATCATAGTAGCCGTCTAATGCCAATGTTGAATAGGCAAAGGTGCGATAGGGGGTTCCATCGCCTTTAATAATATACAAATTGGTATAGTCATCGGCGCTGACAGTCGCTGAATTTGCACTCAACATGTCAACAGAGAAAAGTGGACTTATACCTAAACTGTTGGAGAGTCTCCAACGTCCGCAGCCATTAGCCGTAAGAGTCGCAACGTCCCATGAAAATGTAACATTCGATCCGCCTTCGGTGCTGGTTTGGAATTTAATTTTAAATGTATCGGTTTGGCAATCGCTTCCATACGCGCGAACGTCCTTGCTTAATCCCTGTCCCATGGAACCAGGGGTTCGAACGTCAACTAAACGAGCATCAAACACGCCGGTCGGGGGAGTAGGAGGCAACTCCTGTTCACCCATTGCAGCATCAATGCCGTACGTAGCAGAAGGATCTACACCGACCCATAATGTCTCTTTATCCGTTCCGTTTTGAACATAGACAGGAACAGTAAAAGAGGATTGTCCCCATAGCAGCGACTGAGCTCCGAGAGAACACAGCACTACCATGAGGGTAAGTACTAAAGTTTTTTTCATAACATACCTCACAGTAATTAATTGTGAATTTATAGAAATAGTTAAGGATTACTAATTATTGAAGAATCGGGTGCGCCGGATAATTCCGGCACACCCGATAAAGAATTTTCTTACTTTAACAACATGATTTTACGGACTTCAGAGAAATCGCCTGCATTCATGCGGACAAAATACATTCCGCTGGGTGAGGAGATTCCTTGATAGTCTTTTCCATCCCATTCAATGTTGTAGGTGCCCGCGTCATGCTGACCGGTAAGAAGCGTTGCGACCTTGCGTCCAAGAATATCATAGACGGCAATATCTACTTCACCGGTGGCAGCAAGATCAACTGCGAAACGGGTTACGGGGTTGAAAGGATTGGGGTAATTCTGACTGAGTGCAAATTTATCCGGGGTTAACCCATCAACAACTTTCAATTTTAAGCTTGATACTGAAGGATTGGTGATGCGGATAACGCCCCTACCGTTAATGATCGTGTTAGTAACGGATTTGCCTTCGACCACTTCTGAAACGACTAACGATTTGTTCTTCGTCGTAACGTTGTACTGAATAACAACAGGATAAGAAGAAGATTGAATCCTGATAGTATATTCATTTGCTGTTCCTGCTTCGTCGGAATAGACTTCAACATTTCTGTTGGAGGTAAACCGCGCATCGAATGCGCCCGTAGGAGGCGTCGGGGGCAATTCATACCTGTCGAGAGAAACATTCAACGATTTTGCATCACCGACATAGAGCGTTTGCTCACCGCCGATGTAATCGCGAAGCGTAAGCTTGCTGAAGCCGCTTACCTGTGCATAGTTTTGATCTACCTTCGCTGCTGCCGTAGTTGTACATTCCATTGTTACATTACCCGCCGAGGTTGCTTTTACCCAATGCGCTTTACCCGGCGTCAAGGTTGTAACTGCCTGGTAACCATTATTGTATTGAAACCATGAAGCTCCAGCAACATTCGCATCGTCTATTGAAGATGTCGGAACGGGGCATGAAATCGTGCCTAAGAGATTCCAATCAATAGCTGCAGCGACTGTTAAGGTCGTTAACATTGTGCCGGGCGCGCCTACGTTCTGCTTACCGTTAAACTTAGCCCAGAAGCCGGGACCATTCGACAATGGATCTGTCGGTAAATAGGAGCCGCTATACCGGAACACTTGACCAACGGCAGTCGGATAAATATTAGAAACTGCATACCCGGCAGATGGAACATTCGATACTGCAACCATATTCCATTTGTCGTTTACGGCAGTTGTGCCACTCTGATAAAGTACGACACATTCGCCGTTATCGGGCGTAGATTCTGCCGGACCATTGAATCTGTTCACGTACATCCACGGTGCATCCCCGAAAGATGCAACTGTATCAGCCGTGACGCCGATAATCGCTGTGGTATCTAAGCCTGCTCCACCAACATCGATATACTGATAAGAGATCGTACCGTCGCATTTATCAATAACAATGTTGAAAGTAATATAGTCAATAAAATTATCGCCGTTCTGAACAAAGACGCCGATGGTATCCCATTCAACAACAAATTTGCAACCCATATCTTCATATAAGATGTGTCCCCACTGTGGAGGATTGGGGCTTCCTGCAGTATCTCCATAATAGAGGTCATTCCAGAAACCTGCGATAAATGGCGCAGGGTAATATCCGTCATCAGCGGAATCCTGATCGTCATTTGGCGGAAGCTGGTTGTCGGGGAAATTAAATCCTGTTGTATAGAAACCGTTCGCATTGACGTTAAGAGTATCGGTCGCTGTTTTCGATAACGCGATAGCGCCGTTTACTCCAACCCACGCATAATTATACTCTTCACCGAATAAATAGAACGGACCGCCTAAGGCAAATGGACCCGCAGTGCCGTCATCTTTTGCATTCGGGCTGGTAGGACTTACAATCTCATCCTTCGGCACAAAGAATGCCGTGGAAGGGATTTCTGTTCCTGTTGGCCGGATGTATATCGGCGTACACGCGCTGCTGCCTGAGGCATGACTTGCCAATGCGCCTTGCTCTAAAGCGAAATAATCGTTTGAAGTGCCCGCAATTAGATAGGTCCCCTGCAAGAAGGTTGACGCTAATCCCTTATCATCTGTTGCTACAATCGAGTAGGAAACCTGCGTCCACGCGGGGAATCCGGGAAGGTCACCTTCAAACGTATCGCCGCCGATATTTGCTAACGGGGCTGTGCCGCTTGATTCTGTTTTATCTAAAATGTTATATGTCGTATAAGAAATATACGTTTGCGATTCATCAATTCCTGCTTCTGCGGGATTTGAATAATCGCAATCCTGTATTTCTGCGCTAACCGTTCGTGGGTCGGTTGAATACGTTGTAGGCAACGGACCATTCGAGGAAAGCAGTTCCGGAGGAACGTTATCAGTCGTCGAAACGGAGAACCAGAACAAATACGCTGCGATATCTGTAGTATCGCTCGAGAACCCGCCGCGCGCTACCCAGCCGCGTTTTACCTGCTCGGTCGGGATACCTGCACAATTCGAAGGACCGGAATCATGCTCGTAAAATTTCCAGTTGCGTGAAGGATATAAATCCTCATACCCTTCATCT
>SCUC01000645.1 GCA_004322375.1 Bacteroidota bacterium | reverse complement strand
CTAGCGATTTCTTGATCAAGAGGAGTTATCCCTGATTGTGCGTCCACGACAAAAAGCACTACATCTGCTTCTTGAATTGCAATTGTTGCTTGTTCACGTATTGCTTGTTCGAATAAATCTTCCGACCTTGGAACAAATCCTCCCGTATCAATGAGCGTAAATGTTTTACCGGTCCATTCTACAATGGAATAGACTCTGTCGCGAGTGACACCCGGCTCATCATGAACAATAGCATGGCGCGCGCCCAACAGACGATTGAATAGTGTGGATTTACCCACATTAGGGCGTCCAACAATGGCAACGATACGAGACATAATTCCTTGTTTTAGGAATGATAATACAAATTTCTTATGTGAGTTACAACCGTAACGAACGGTGAAGGAAGGAAAAATCAGCTGGAGAAACTAAAAAGTAAAAAAGAGTTTATCCTAGCGTATATATTGAGCTACGCTTCCTAATTCATAACTAAATTTAGCAAAATCACTCGATTTGCTAATGTAATGAGCCGCCCCATTTTCTTCTGCGTATGAAATATCCTCTTCACGGTCGGATGTGCTGACAATAATAACCGGGATTTCTTTTAATGCAGGGTCTTCTTTAACAAGCTTAAGAACTTCTCTCCCATCGCGTTTAGGGAGATTGAGGTCAAGGAGAATGAGATCAGGGCTTTTTAATACAGGTTCTCCTCGTTCCTCTTTCTTTTTATATAAATAGTCTAATGCGGCTTGACCATCGCGCACGACTGTAACATTACTTTGAACTTGGCTTTTCTGGAGTACATATTGAGTTAGTTTTAAATGTGCGAGATTATCTTCGACAATTAAAATCTCATACGGTGGGTTTTTCATCTATTTGGTAATACGAAATTATTATATGTAAGATTCATTCTCTTCATATCCCATTGAATTCTACAATATGAAAAGGTTAACTATTCCGGCGTTACTAAAAATTGCTTCGTTAAAAAGGCTTAATTCTTGCGATCCTTAGTTCAAGTACCGTGCCAGAATATCTATCTAAAAAAGCCTTACATTTTGTATCAAAAATATAATTAGTGTATTAGTTTGATTAGCGTCGTCTCAATATGAGACTTATTTTTGATTTTCATCATAAGTAAACGGTTAAGTTACAGATGATTTTAATGTTTTCTCTTCTATAGTGAACTAATCAAAAAAAAGTCCTAACCTTACATCATCCACTCTTCAATTTACAAGTAAAAATAAAATCAGACCTTTGTCGGGGCGACTGGATTTGAACCAGCGACCTCTTGGTCCCGAACCAAGCGCTCTAGCCGAGCTGAGCCACGCCCCGAAATCACTTAATATTTAAAATAAGAAAATGATTTCTCAATTCAAAACGAGATACTCCTAAAGTATTCCTTTATGTGTTTTATAACACCTAGAAAGCTATGCTCACCCTGAACTGAAAGCCAGAATATCCTTTCGTCGGGTCTAAACCATGTGAGTTGGCGTTTTGCATACCTTCTGCTATTTCTCTTAATAAGTTCAACCATCTCGTCTATGGATGATTTTCCTTCTAAATAATTTAAAGTTTCTTTATATCCAACTGTTTGTAAAGAATTCATTTGAGAAGTATATCCCATTTCTTGGAGTTTCTTGACTTCGTCAATTAATCCCTGTTTAATCATTAAATCAACACGGTTGCCTATCCTCTCATATAATTTCCTCCTTTCCCATTGTAGCCCAAAAAAAACTGGTTGAAAATTGGGAGGAATGTTTTCCTTCTGTAATGTTGAAATTGGCTTCCCTGTTATATGATAGACCTCTAACGCGCGTATTAACCTTTTAGTATTAGTAGGAAGCATTTTCGAGGCGGACTCAGGATCAACTGAGTTAAGTTCGGCAAGAAGCCTCTCCGCTCCTTCCTGATGAAGTCGGGAATATAAACGCTCTCGCAGTTCAGGGTCACCGGCAGGTCCCTCAAAAAATCCATCTGTCAGAGCTTGGATATATAATCCTGAACCGCCCACAACAATAGGAATTTTTCCTTTATCAAAAATCCCATCAAGTACTACACGGGCTTGCTTACCGTATTCTCCCGCGTTATAATCTTCATCAGGATTTAATATATTAATGAAATGATGCTTTACGGATTCTAACTCATCATAAGTAGGCTTTGCCGTTCCGATATCCATGTACCGATATACTTGCCTCGAATCTGCCGAAACAATTTCTCCATTTAATTCCCTCGCAAGAGCAAGCGAAATGGAAGTCTTACCCGAGGCAGTAGGTCCTACAAGTACAAGCACATTCCTCTGACGTTGTGCAACTTGAGATGTTCGATGTGGTTCGTTATTACTCACCTATGACCTTTAACCAACAATCTAATAACGAGTGACAAATGACGAATGCCCAATATCCACAATCAATCTAAAATTCTTTGTCCATTTTACATTTTAAATCTTGCATCCGTCATCGAGTATCCTGTATCAAGGATTATTGCCACCCCTTTTTTCCAATTAAAGGTACAAACTTAAATCCCGTAATTTTCCTCGATGAGAGTTTCTGATGTATCTTGGTGATGACATACAAGTCCTGTACATTCAAATCGCCAATGGGTATGACGAACCTTCCTCCTTCCTGCAACTGTTCACTCAACGGCTCCGGAACGTCAGGAGCAGCCGCAGTAACGATAATTCCGTCGAACGGTGAAAAATCTTTCCAGCCAAGCGTTCCGTCTCCCGCTTTAGAAACAATGTCGTACTTCAATTGTTCCAATCGCTTTCTTGCTTCATTCAATAATGAAACATGCCGCTCGATGGAAAAAACTCTCGCTCCCATTTCCACCAATACTGCAGCCTGATAACCCGACCCTGTTCCTATCTCTAATATTTTGTCTCCGGGTCTTACGGCAAGAGCCTCGGTCATTATTGCTACCGTATAGGGCTGAGAGATAGTTTGTTGAGAACCTATCGGCAACGCAGAATCATCGTATGAACGATTTTTAAAAGGTAAATCAACAAAATGATGACGCTCCACCTTTTGCATGGCTGCGAGCAGTCGTTCATCTTTAATTCCGCGGGTTCGTAATAGCTCTATCATCTCCTCCCGCTCTACCTGAAACCTGCTTTTCTTCTGTCCCTCTAAATGATTCACAAGAAAAAAAATACTGTCTTAATTTGTTTACTCTTTACTTTTTATCTTTTGGTTTAATTATCGCATCCACCACTCCGGCAACGCGTTTCATTTGTTTTACATCATGCACGCGCACAATGTTTGCTCCATTCATGATTGAAATAGCAACTGAAGCCGCTGTCCCCTCGAATCGTTCATTCACAGGTTCGTTCAAAATTTTGCCAATAAAGGATTTACGCGATGTTCCCACAAGAACCGGATAGCCAAATCGCTGAAATGTTGTAAGCTCGCGTAATATCTCTAGATTATGCTCAACTGTTTTTCCGAAACCGATTCCCGGATCAACAATGACTTGTCTGATACTCTTCTTTTCGGCAATACTGATGCTTTCACTCAAGTACGAACAAATTTCTTCTAAAAGATTTTCATACTGTGGATGTTCCTGCATCGTACGCGGAGTGCCTTTTATGTGCATTACGATAACAGAGGCATTGTGTCGCACTATCACATCCGGAAGTTGAGTGTCTCCATGCAAGCCTGTGACATCATTGACGATTAATGCACCCGCGCGTAGAGCTTGCTCGGCAACCTCGGATTTATATGTGTCAATCGAAATTGGCGTTTGAACATGCTTGGCTACTTGTTCGATAACCGGTACTACTCTGCTGATTTCATCCGTTACAGAAATTTTCTCGGCGCCCGGGCGTGTTGATTCCCCTCCAATATCAATAAAATCAGCTCCCTCGTCAACCATGCGAAGAGCGTGTTGAACTGCTTTTTCTGTTTCAAAATAAACCCCGCCGTCGGAAAACGAATCCGGTGTTACATTTAAGATTCCCATGATGTGCGTTCGGGAATTCAAATCGTACGTAATGGAGCCAAATGTGTAGTTCATCTCATTTCTCAACGTCCACTTCGGCATAAACTGAAAAGGGTATCGTCACTCGATACCCCGTTCACTTAGGATGCTTTGGTTTCTTTTTTATTAGCAAGAAGGGCTTTTCGTTTTGCTTTCGCCTTTTGAATTTTCTTGCTATGTTTCTTTTGTGCTTTTTTCTGCTTTTTGTTCATAGGTTCCTTGATTTGTTTATGGTTCGCTGCATGAATGATAAAATCCGCATTTCGGACAAATCAATTTACATTTTCTGCTTTCAAGCCGTGTTCCGCAGTTGACACAGTACTGCCAATAATGTTCCTGCTGCGACTTGGGTAATTGACCAACAGAACTATTTCC
>SCUC01000644.1 GCA_004322375.1 Bacteroidota bacterium | reverse complement strand
GAAGTATTAAACTATGTGCTGCCCGAACAACTTGCAAGCGCTCAAGCAAATTTACCGAAGACAATTGATATGCTCGAAATCTACTCCGACCTGTTTGGTCTCTACCCGTTTATCACGGAGAAGTACGGGCACAGCCAGTTTGGATGGGGCGGCGGTATGGAACACCAAACGATGACATCGCTTGGAGGATTCAGCGAAGGTTTGGTTGCTCACGAGCTTGCTCACCAATGGTTCGGGGATATGATTACGTGCCGTAATTGGTCCAACATCTGGATGAATGAAGGATTCGCAACCTATTTGACGGGACTTTATTACGAGCAGCAATATGGGGCAAGCTCGTATTGGTCATATATGTATTCACAGATGAACTCAGCCAAGAATGCAAATGGCTCCATCTACGTTTACGATACAAGCAATGTCGGCACATTATTTAATGGCAACCTTGTGTATGCAAAGGGAGCGACCGTTCTTCACATGCTCAGGCATGTCATCGGCGACACTGCATTTTTCCAGGCTATGTATGAATATGCGAATGATACGTTATATAAATACGGAACGGCGGTTACCGAAGATTTTCAGGCTATCTGTGAAACCGTTTCGGGCAGCGATTTGGATTATTTCTTTGACGAGTGGATCTATGGGGAGAAATATCCGAGCTACATTATTTCATGGGAAGCCGATAGTACAGGGTTAGGATATGATGTAACAATTAACATTGATCAAACGACCGGAACATCGAATCCAACATTTTTTACAATGCCGATTGATCTGAAATTCTCATCGTCCGGGTGGGACACGACGGTAACAGTCTTTAACAATCAACAATCCCAATTGTTTGTTATCACTCTTCCTCAAGAACCGGCTACAGTTGAGCTTGACCCTGAAAATTGGATTTTAAAGAGCTTTGCAAAAGCGTTTACCATTACCCCGGCAAGCGTTACAATGGGAACGGTAAAAGTCGGGACGAGCAAAACGGATAGTGTTACCGTTACCAACCAGAGCTCAGGGACGCTGAACATTACTTCCGTAATTTCGGATTTGGAGCCGGTAACTGTAACGCCAACAAGCGGAAGCATGGGAGTAGGAGGTTCAATGAAATTTTATATTACGTTTACCCCGACAGGAGACGGCGCGAAGACTGCGCATCTGACATTTACTCATAATCTGGGAACCCCGGAAGTATTAAGCGTTACAGCGTTTGGCTTGTTCCCGCGCGCAACACATAAACTTTCAAAGAATTGGAATATCGCTTCGCTGCCGCTCACTCCCGCTGACCCGCGCAAGACAACGATTTTTACAACTGCTAGCTCCGCGGCATTTGCGTATGTGCAGGGGAGCGGGTATGTTATGAAAGACACCTTAACGCCCGGAAGCTCATACTGGCTAAAATTCCCCAACGATGTTAATGTAACGTTTGTCGGCTTGATACGAACTACCGATACTATTTCGGTACAAACAGGCTGGAATCTCATCGGTTCGATAACCGATCCGCTTGAAGTTGGTGCAGTTTTGTCTGTTCCGTCGGGAATCATCTCGTCGCCATTCTTCAATTATCAAAACGGGTACCTCGTTGCCGATTCTCTAAAGCCATCAAAAGGGTATTGGGTGAATGTTAGCTCAAATGGTCAATTAATTTTAACTGCGCCCTCCGGGAAAAAATAAGTTCATAGGTTAAAAGCCGCGGTTGTCTCAAAAGCTACGTTGTCATACCAGCTTTTTCCGAAGGAATGTTCTTGGCAGCGGGAATGACAATTTGACTAAGTTTTTGAAACCACACATATATTGTGACAACGTTAAAAAAATCACTATGTCGAACATAATTGTTTTTATCGTTATCATCCTGCCAATAATGATAGGGCTGAATATGCACAACGAAAAATTTACCGTAAGCTCTCCGGCATTTAAACACTCAAGAGCTATTCCATCGAAATATGCCAATACAGGAGTGCTTGGAGGAAAAAACATTTCACTTCCCTTAGAATGGGAACATGCGCCTGAGGGGACGAAGTCCTTTGCAATTTCAATCATTGACCTTCATCCCGTGGCGAATAACTGGGTACATTGGTTTGTCATCAATATCCCTGACACAGTAACTTCGATTCAGGAAGGAGCGACAACCACAAATAAGTTGCCGCACGGCGCAAAAGAATTGAACAACTCTTTTGAGAAATTAGGGTACGGAGGTCCGCAGCCTCCCAAAGGAACAGGAGTTCATAAATACGAAATTACTATGTACGCGCTTAACGTAAAAAAAATTGACCTTGAGATTCATACATCGCTTGCAAAATTCTTAAGTGCGTTGGAAGGTAAAATAATTTCTACTGCAAGAATCATTGGGGTTTATGAGCGACTGTAAGGAAAATTGTTGTAACCTTCTCACATCAGTGCTTTAGATGACATAGCTATCAAAGAACTATTCTGCCCGCCTCCTGCCTACCGCAGGCATGGCTGGCGGGAATTAACATCTTTATTCATAGGAAACGAACATGGTATTTTGGATACTACTTTTTGCCATCATCATTTCTTCTCCTGTTCATTCCCAACCGAACATTTTGCCAAATCATCAAGACGAAGCATTGGTTCTTCTTCATCGCGACGATATTCATACGATTGAAGCTATCGCTCCTCAGCAAATCAGGGTCTATCAACGGTTCCCGGATTTTTACCTTGTTGGATTGTCCAAACAAACATTAACTACCATCGAACAATCAGGAATAAGCGTTCAACGTTTCGATTCTCATCCCTGGAGTAAGCCGTATGCGATAGTTTCCCGTTTATCCTCCCGGTTGCATGAACGAGTGTATCGCGGATTTAATGTTCAGCTCTTATACAAGTCTGACGAATTCGACATTGTGAAAGGAGGGAAAGTATCATTGGAAAAACTTCGCGAAGAAAACTATTCCGTTGTTGAGATAGAACCGGTACCTATATCCTTGGCGCCAGCTAGTGATGTTCCACTCAGGCGCGACCATCCCCATCCGGGAGACCAAATTTCCGCCATTATAGCAAATGTTTCCGATACGACGATACGGGCGTACGTTCAGGGATTGCAAAATTTCGGCACCCGGTACTATGGAAATGCCAACCGCGATAGCGTGTTCCGATGGGTTCGCAACAGGTTGTTGGAAACAGGCATTACCGACGTCGTTTCCGATAGTTTTCAGTACAACAGCACGTGGCAAAAAAATATTATTGCGACAATTCCGGGTACGGTGAATCCATCTCTTGAAATTATCGTTGACGGGCATTTCGATTCGTATTCGTCAAACCTTTCTCAGGCTCCGGGCGCGGATGATAATGCAACGGGTACGGCGGCTGCTCTTGAAATGGCTCGTGTACTCAAAGCAATTAATTATCAGCCTTCGATGACGCTGCGGTTTATCGGGTTTGCAGCGGAAGAAGCCGGTTTGAGAGGGAGTGTAAACTACGCTCAGAAAGCGAAGCAGCAAAACAGGAATATTAGAGCAGTGCTGAATTATGATATGCTTGGGTATCGTCTTACAAGCCAGGAAGATTACGATTTCCATATCGTGTGGTACACGGGGGCGGAAGCGCTTTCTCAGCTTCACGCAACGATGGCAACTTCATACACGCTGCTGAATCCAGTGCTGACAACGCAATGGAGAAGTTCAAGCGATAGCTGGTCATTTTATCAGCAGGGATATAAGGCGCTTTTTTGTATTGAATACGATGACAATCCCTATTATCACACTCCGAATGACCTGCTTTCAACTCTCGATATTTCTTACGCGAAAGAAATTGTCAAAGCCGGATTGGCGACTCTGCTTACGATTGACCAGCTGCCGCCGCCTGTTCCCTCATTAACCGTGAATGATAATGGCAACGGAACGTCGTTGTTCGCGCAATGGCAAGAGATAAGCATACCGGATTTTCAATACTACGTAATTTATGTAGGTTGTAACGCAGGTGTATATGATACGAGCTACACGCAAACGCAATTATCGAGAACCATCAGCGGATTGACGAATGGGACGCGCTATTATATCGGTGTAACTCCTGTTGACATCGCAGGACAGGAGGGAGCAATTGTCGAGCAATATGGAACGCCGCGTCTTGTGCCGCTTGCGCCGACAGGCATCGTAGCGACAAACCTTACCAATTCCGTTCACCTTACGTGGAATAAGAACACGGAAATAGATTTCCGGGGATATAATGTCTATCGCTCTTCCCTAACGAATCCTGTATTCGCAAAGCAGAATGCGCAACCTATCGTTGATACGCTTTGGTATGACGATAGCCTTCTCTATGATGTGTATCATTACTACGTTACAGCGCAAGATCAATCAGGAAACGAGAGCGCCGGCTCGGATACTCTCATGGGCTATCCGCTTGATTTGCAGAACACCACAATGATTCGTGTGAATAATTCTAACGACAGTAAGGACACGGTCTGGTTTGGCATAAGAGCAGGCGCCACCGATGGTATAGATACTCTCATGGGCGAGTTTGAGCTATCACCACCGGAAATAAATATGTTGGATGCGCGATGGAGAATTTCCGGAACCAATGGAATTGCCATTGATTTTCGGGATACCAATACAACACCGGGTAGAATGCAAACTTATATGCTTGAGCTGCAAGCAGGCTTGAATGGTTATCCCATAACATTAACCTGGAGTTCTGCAACTCTTTCTATCGGTAAATTTACACTTCAGGATGAACAAACAGGAGGAAACATTGTTAGCCTAGATATGAAAGCGGAAAGCCTTGTTATAATAAGCGACACTACAATTCATGCCCTTGAAATTGTCCATTCAAATCCAACATTCGGAATGGTTCATGTTTCGGGCAGGTGGAATATAGTTTCCATTCCTCTTGAAGTGTTCGATAGAAGGAAATCCGCGATTTTTCCAACGGCAACTTCAGATGCGTATGCTTTTGGCGCCGGGTATAGTAAAAAAGATTCTCTTCAAGTAGGAGAAGGCTACTGGGTGAAGTTTAGCAGTACTCAGGATATTGTTATTGAAGGGACTGTTTGTGAGCATGAAACGATAACAGTAAAGGAGGGTTGGAATTTGATTGGCTCAATTTCTTGTACAATACCTGTTTCACAAATTGCATCGGTGCCGGGGGGAGTTGTAACGTCTGAGTTTTACGGTTATAACAACGGTTATGAACGGACGGATTCTATCGAGAGTGGAAAAGGATACTGGGTAAAGGTTGCTCAAGATGCAAGCATCATTCTATCATCGGGATTCAGCCGCATAAAGAAAGCAACTATATTAAAATAATACCCATAGAGAAGTAAAAAAAATGTTGCTTCTGCAATGATAATGTTGCAAACAAGTTAAAAAGGTAGAAAAAAGAGGTATGCTTTGTTAAGGAATTATCAATGACACTGTGTGATATTATAATGAAAGAAGAGATGCAATGTTAAGTTATTGTTAAGAAATTATAGATAGGTATTTTATATTGTTCATTAGCAATCAAATGGCTATATTTGCCTGCCTACTTACTGAATTTGAAACAAGGTATTGATTTATTATGAGTATCACGAACATCTTTCAAATTTTCCGTCCAAAAGGTGACAAATTTTTTACCCTTTTTGAGGAATCGGTAAACAATTTAAAAAAAGCTGCCGATTTGCTGAAAGAAATATCGCATGCAAGTCCAGGAGAGCGCCAGCAGCTGGTTGAGCAAATGCACGAACTTGAGCATAAAGGAGACCAGACTACCCATAATATTTTTAATGAGCTGAGCAGCACATTTCTTACTCCATTCGACCAGGAAGATATTTACAGGTTAACATCAACGCTTGACGATATAGTAGATTGCATTGACGGAGGCGCAGGGCGTTTTACTCTCTACGAGATTCAAAAAACACCCAAGGATATGATAAGCCTGATTGAGGTTCTCGATAAATCAACCGGGCTTTTAAAAGAAGGCATCTCCTACCTGCGCCATATTACAAAGGAGCCAGCTCAAATGCGCAGTCTGCTTACGAAGGTTCACGAATATGAAAATCAGGCGGATGATATCTTCGAGCTCGCAATTGCGGAGCTTTTTAAAATGCAGGATCCTATTCAGCTTATCAAGCTCAAAGAAATTTATGTGATTCTCGAAACTGCAACGGATAAGTGTGAAGACGCAGCGAACGTCCTAGAGTCAATCCTCATTAAGAATGGTTGAGAAATTGATTGATGTTGGTTCACCTTATTCTGAGATTCCAAT
>SCUC01000643.1 GCA_004322375.1 Bacteroidota bacterium | reverse complement strand
CAATCGTTTGTGCATCATGAGGGCAATTGCAAGAGCAATCGCCATTCCAACAGGCACATTCAGGGAATAGACAAGCGAATTTTTCAGGGCATTCCAGAATAATGGGTCGGATGCCATCTCTCGAAAATTTTCTACTCCGATGAACGGCTTATCCGGAACAACAACATCCCACCGGTGCGTACTGAGATATGCCGCAAACGCAATGGGCGTGAACATAAACACAATCAGGTGAATCAGTGAGGGAGTTAAAAACGCATACGCCGTTCTCAGCGTCCTGCGTTCGCCGCTCACCGCTTTTTTATAGAGAACGAAACAGGCAATTCCCACTAACCCGGAAACGCCCGCGAGAAACCAGAGTATCTCTTCTTGCTCTTTGATAGGCTTAAACTCCATGCTGGCGTGCTTCCGTATATCGGCAAGCTGCTTATCAACACGGGCGGCATAGTGCGTCATCGTTTCATGCATCGGCTTGTTGTTCAGCATCACGTCGTCAACCGCGTCCTGCAGTGTCCATTCGATTTCGCTAAATCGTTCTATAACAGAGCCCCACGGCTGACGGCAACAGGAAATCTCATCGTAAAAAATTTGCTCCATCCCCGTCGCATCACGTGAAACGTTTTCTTGCGCAACCTTTATCACGGAAGAAATTTCCAGACCTTCCCGAGACCGGATTCGTCCGGTAACTTCTCCTGCCATAAAGGCAGCCAGCAGCACCGCCTCTTCGGGATGCTTCGTGTTCACCGGAACACACCAGCCTGATTCATACATCACATTTGTTTTCTTCACATCGGGGTGGCGGGGCAAGGGAGCGACTCCAATATCCAGCGTTCCATCCTGAATGTACTTTTTGAACCTCGGCACGAGCCAGTGACCGCTTGCAAGCATCGCAATGTTGCCGTTAGAAAAAAGCGCATAGCTTGTTCCAGTCTTTTCCGATTGCACCCATGTCCCCAGGTCGGGAGAAACATTGTGCTTGTTGCGCTGGTCAATCAAAAATTGAAGCGCCGATTCGGTCGCAGGAGAGTTCAAGTATCCTGTCGCCGTCATTCCATCCGGGCTGACAACGTCGCCTCCAGCCGACCAGACCCAGGGAATCCACAGATAATAATAATTCGTAAATGCCGCGCCATAGGCCTCGCGTTTTCCATCTCTATTATCATCCTTCGTAAGACGTCGCGCAATTTCTACATACTCATTCCATGTCCAATCCGGTTGCGGATATGGAATATTAGCTTCGCGGAAGAGTTTCCTGTTGTAATACATCATGATGGGAGTAAACCCTTTGGGAAAAGCGTAGAGCTTCTCTCCTCTCCTTGCAATATCGAACACATTCGGAAACCATTGGGATGTATCTATTCCCAGTTTCGAGAGATAGGGCTGCACATCGAGAAGAACATGCTTGTTGGTAAAAGTAGGAATCAGCTTGGAATCAAGCAGGAATACATCGGGCGGCTCATCCGATGCGAGGGCAGTTAATATTTTTTCTTCATACACCCGCCCCGGATTAGGCTCATAGAGAACATCAATTGAGGGGTATCGTTTTTTGAACTCGGCGATGGATTGTTCATCTCCCGGCATCTCATCAACCGATGCCCAATCCATTAGTCGGAGCGTGAGTTGTTGTTGAGCGAAGAGGGAAACACAACAACAGAGAAACAGCCCCGCCACGGCAGCCATTGCTTTGCGAAGGAGCTTCGGCAATTCCATCGCTTGTTATGTCACTAATAATTCAGTCATGCCAGCATCGCGTAAATCATAGGTAGTCGCTCCATGTTCTACCGAGGCAAGGTATATTGTTAATGACCGCCCGGCGCTAATCGGGTATTCGTGACGGAGCCGTTCAACTAGCTGGTCAACACAATCTTCCCGGACGATGCAAATCCCGCAGCCGCCAAATCCTGCTCCCGTCATTCTCGCACCGTAAACCCCCTCTGATTCGACTGCAATATCAACAAACGCGTCCAATTCCGGGCAACTCACTTCGTAGTAATCTCTCAGGCTCATGTGTGAATCAATCATGAACTTGCCGAATTCGACCACTTCACCCTGTTGTAAAGCCCGTATTCCCCGTAGCACACGCATATTTTCCATTATGATATGACGGGAGCGATTTCTAATGACCGGATCCATGGAACGTTCCTCTGACGCAAATTCCTCTACCGTTACATCTCTCAGCGCTCTAATAGCTGGATTTTTTTTTGCAAAATGGCTTACCGCTTCCTGGCATTCCTGCCGGCGAAGATTATAATTGGAGTAGGCAAGCTCCCGCCGGACTCCCGTATCGCAGACCACCAACCGGAGTCCTTTCGGACAGGGAATATATTCATGATGAAAATCTCTGCAATCGAGAAACACTGCATGATTCTTTTTTCCCATCACAGAAACAAACTGGTCCATGATGCCGCAATTCACACCGACAAACTCAACCTCCGAACGCCATGCAAGCTTGATAAGATCAAATTGAGATATTGGAATATCATACAGCCGCGTTAATGCTGTCGCGCAAGCTACTTCTATTGCGGCGGATGAGCTTAGTCCGGCGCCTAAAGGGATTGTCCCTCGATAACAGATGTTCGCGCCTCGTAACGGAGCGCCAATAGCGCGAAGCATGGCAAACACGCCAAGCGGGTAATTTGACCAGAAACATTCAGGATTTTTACTAAGGGAATTCAATGAAGTGCGAACAGACCTCATCAAATCTATGGCGTGAAGATGCACTTCTTCATCATCACGGCTGCCGATAGCTAGAATAATTTGTTTATCAATCGCGACAGGAAGCACGAATCCCTCGTTGTAATCGGTATGCTCGCCGAGCAAGTTCACTCTTCCCGGAGCCGTAACAACCAGATCCGGCTCAGAGTAAAAGATTTGCTTAAACCTGCTTATCGTATCACGAATAAGTTCCATGAAGTCGCTTCGTTTCCATCACCGGTTCAATGAATAGCTGTTCTCTTCATTTTGTTCGTCCGAATATTCTCCAGATTGCTTCCCACTCTAAGCACGAAGGCTCAACCAGTACCCTGCCTCCGTTCTTGTAATACTTCACGTCTTTGCCTTCGACTTTATCAAGCTGATGCTTGGGCGAGATTTTACGCGGGAACTCGATATACTCAAGCTTGGGCATTGTTTTCTCGTCGAAATCTTCCCGTTTGAACTTCGCCTTCCAGGAACGTTCATCAAGCGGTTCCAAGGAAATGGTTACCCTCCCCCAGCGCGTAGGGGAATAGGTCAACGAGAATGGTTGTTTCGGTTCCAGATCGCTTTCAACCAGCCCGTCAAACAGCCGGAGTTTTTTATCGTCTTCTAAAATAAAGCAGTGACGGAGATACCTGATGCACTCGGCGCTCGCCCAGTTATGAGGCATGTCGCCGATGAACCGTTCATCAGCAACGGTGCGAAGCGTTTGTTCCTCCCTCCAGCAGTACATAGGCGAGGCATGATTAAGGAATCCGTGAAAGAGCTTGCGCGCAAGGAGCGGCTCAAATAACCATAAGCACACTTGAGAAAATATCGGGGCGTTGTAGGGCCAAACGGCGTCATGCGCAAGCCAGCCTGTTTCCGCAGGTATATCCTCCTTCATCACCGCCTTCATCAAGGCAACATGTCCCTTCACGATATCTTTATCAGGCTGGTACAACAACCCCGGATAGATTGCATGGGAAAGATAAATTTGCGCCGCCTGGAATTTCGGGCGGTTCATTTCATTCGCATCGTTCCACTTCGGGTCATCCTGCATCAGCATCGGTAAAAATTTGAATCCTTTCGGGTGGTCGCGCATTTCACGTTTCGCTGCTTCTCCATACGCCATCCAAATCTCGCGGTAAAAATCTCTAATGTCGTTCCGGTTCGCGCTGAAAAACCTATCGCCCGCTTCCAACATTTTTTTCAACGCTATTAACAACCATAGTGTATTAGTAAACTCTGACCGGACGCCTCCTATTCCGCTATCGCCAAATCCTTGCGGTAACATGCCATAGTTGCCGTTTGCCGTCCCGTTGTTATATGCCTGATCGCGCAGGTTTCTCAGGAACATTGCAGCCTTGTGCATATCGGGCCAAAGCTCGTTAAAGTAATCCCAGTTTTGCGTAAGTTCTGCCTGTCGAATAAGCATGTAAATAGCAGCCGCAGTATCTTTCCAATGTTGTTCTCCTCCTCCTGCAAAAATACCTCCCGCGCTAGTTTGTAAATTCCAGATTGATTCTAATCCTTCCTGCACCTCTTTATCGTATCAGATCGGAAGAGC
>SCUC01000642.1 GCA_004322375.1 Bacteroidota bacterium | reverse complement strand
GACGACCACATCGCCTGTCCGTTGCCCGTAAACTTCTGAGCATAGACGTCATAGTCCCCGTTTCTCCTATCTTGCCAGATGACGATAACGCCATCCTGACCACCCTCGTCGCGAACGATCATAGGATAATACTGGTGGCTATTATAATTGGAAACAATGTTTCCGCCCGGGTTCCAGAGCGTCAACCCATTCGATGTAACACGCTGCACAAAGATATCGTAGTCAACGGCATTCCGGTTTTCCATCCATGTGACAAACGCTCCACCGCTGCCATCGCTGACAACCTGAGGAAATACCTGATATGCGCTGCTTAAGGAAAGAGGTACGCCTCCATCCTGCCATATTGAATTCCCTAATTGGTTGAGTCGTTGCACATAGACTTTATCCACGACCCCATTGCGACGATCTTGCCACACAACGACAGCGCCATTCTTGCCGTCGGAGGCAAGCCGCGGATTCCATTGTATCCCGTTATTGATAGAGACAGTGACATATTCTGTCGGTTGGCAAGGCCAATCGGCGAATACAATTTGCCCCATGATAAGGGTCAACATCAACAAACGCAGTATAGACTGTTTCATTCTACTCTCGTAGTTGGTTTAACTATTAGTTGAAAAATTATTTAATGAGAATTACAGCTCGATGTGCCGAAAATATCAACTGCGGCGACTCAGCTCCGTTTTTAACATCCATCTTGATAAAGTACACGCCCGAACTCACCGGAACGCCGTCGGTCGTCGTTCCATTCCATTCTATCTCGTGAACTCCGGCTTCTTGAACACTGTGAACAAGAAGAGCCATCTCTTGCCCCAGCGTATTGAACACTCGAAGAGTCATGTACGAATCATGCGCCAGCGTGTAGCGAACTCTTGTTATCGGATTAAACGGATTCGGGTAATTCGGACTGAGTGAAAATGATAACGGTCCGTCGCTTTGGTGTATTGGAAGAAGTCGTAAAGCATAATGTACTCCTTCAAAATCATCAACGCTAATGCTGCCCGTACCTGTTAAACGAGTTTCTCCCGCAAGATGATTGCCCACGTTACGCTCAAGAATATAATAGAAATATTTATCAAATTCTACATTCCAAGAAAAAATATTTTTAAAACTTTTTGTTTTGAGCAAAATAGGGAATCTGATTTCATTTTTAATGTTTTTCGGGGCGAATTCCGCAATTTTGTTCGATGCAAACCGCACATCGAGCAATGGTTCCGGGGGAGGGGGCGGCATTTCATAGCGCATTTCATCACCATCGCTTTCATTCGCTCCAAACAGCAATGTTTGCGACCGACCCATCGCATCGGTAACAGTTAAGGTATTAACGTTGATTCCATTTTCCACAATTGCAAAAGCACGGTTCAGGAGTGGATTTGCCCCATCAAGTATCAATGAACCAACCCCGCTTGTTTTCACCCAATATCCCATGCCCGGTTCTAACATATCTGCGATAAAGTATCCGTCGTCGTACCCATAAAAGTTTGAGACAACTAAACTTTCAGAACTTGTTTGTATCGCAGAAACCGGAAGCGGTACGCTCACTGAACCGATAATATTCCACCGTTCCTGAACTTCTACAGTATCAATGTTTCTCTCCCCACCGGTGAACGTAACTTGATTAAGTATCACCCAGTATCCTTTGCCGTAGGCAAGTGAATCTTCCGCACGATAGCCATCGGCAAATGAAAATGCCGGCGAGGATGCATTCGGAAATATCGAGCTCGCCTTCAAATCCCCTGTTAGAAATGGTACGGAAATCAGTTTCCACTCTCCCGCGCCTGTCATGCTCAACGATTGAGTTACACTGTAGAGTATCTCTATTCCCATCAACGTCGAATCCATAATGAGCAATGAATCTACATGCTGCATATCGAGGAAAAGGAGGCTTCCGTTTGTCAGGGTATCGCGAAGAATATATGTCCCCGCGCGAAGACTATCGCTCTCCCAGCGTAGAGTCATCGGAAATCCTGCGGCACCCGGCTGTAGTTCCGGAGTAAAGATATTTTCCTGTTGAAACTCGGTTAGAGTATCTCTATAATCCGTTAACGTTCCGTTGCTCCCATCAATTTTCCATCGAGCGTCAAAGACTTCGGTTCCCGGTTTTGGCGCAAGCTCAGTCTCGCCATAGCCGGTATCAATTCCGTTGGTCGCACCGGCAAGAGCGCCAAAGAAGAGCGTGTCATACTCTCCTGATGCGCTTTCGACCTCTAACCGCGCGGTAAACTGCTTTCGTGCATAGATTGAAAATGTTGTCTCGCTAATATCCGCTATGGTTGAATCGTCGGCTTTCACTACTCGAAACAGGCATGATGTTGTTGTTGGCATCACCGGAATTTTCCAAACAAATGATAACGCGGGAGAATTCACGGTAGCGATTTCTTGCCAGCTCGTACCGCTATCAGGGCTGAATGATATTGTAACGTCGAGAGGAGCCCCAACAACCCATGTAATATCATGTGTTGAGCCAACATCCCACTCTTCCCCTCCATTAGGAGAAGCGAGAGCAAGAAGCGTATCGTAAATCGTAAAGGGTGAATCGCTTATATCATAGACAGAGTTGTTGTATGCATTTGAAAGACGAATCTTGCAGATCGAGGAGACAATTAAGGGTGCAGTCCAGTTGTACGCACCTGTTCCGCCCGGCACTGTGTCAAGGATGTTCCAGCTTGTGCCGTTATCGGAAGTAAATTCGAGCTTTATTTGCGCGATGTTTGAATCTCTCCATTCGATAAGACGTTCCGCGCCTCCCTGCACATATTCGCCTCCTGTTAAGCTTTGCAGCTGGATTCCTTCAGGGAATTTCAATTTCCAGGCGCCGTTTGCTTGAAGCGCCAGCACGGTAAGCGTGTCGGTAACAAGCATCCCGTAGTTCAGCGAATTCATGGAAACCTGTCCGGAATCCACCGTAGCAATTTGCTGCCAGTGCGCGCCGCTATCCCGTGAAAAAAATGGTCCGGTAGGGCTCGCACCGTACGTCCCAAAATATACATACCCGGGGCTTACGATTGACGTAGTGACCCACCACGAATTTCCGGAACCTATCGGTGTTGTCAGCGGAAGCCATGTCTCTCCTCCGTCGGTTGTTTTCACCATGCCGCCCCCGCCGCCAAATTTTGACGCGTAAGCTACTTGAGGATTAAACGGGTCAATCGCGATGGAAGGAATTTCTCCTACTGTCGAATACACTTTCCTCCAGTTGAGTCCATGGTCTGTTGATTTCCATATCCCGGAAGAATTATCTCCCACGTAAATGATATTCGCGCTATCGGGGCGTATCTCGGCATCGCACCAGTTATTAAACAGCCCGTTCACCCGCGTCACTATTGTCCATGTTGTGCCGAAATCAATGCTTCGCCAGAGAGTATCGTTGCTCATCGTATAAACGGTATCGGGATGCTGCGGCTTGCACTCAACCGGTTTTCCAAAATAGTTGAACGTTCCTGACCATGTTGTATTCCAGGTACTGCCTCCATCCGTTGTTTTGACAACTCTATCCGGCGATCCGTTCACTTCTACGCCGACGAGCATTTGCAGAGTATCGAGAGGACTCAGCGCTATAGATTTAATTACTCCTCCTCCCGTTACAAAGCTGTAATTCTGCCACGTATATCCACGGTTCCGGCTCATCTGGATTAAGTTAGAACCGGCAGCGCCATACACGATATCAGTGTTCAATGGATTATAGGCAAGCGGATTGCCTAATCCCGTGCCTACAATCTTACGTACCCAGACTTGGCTATCTGCGAAAGAACAAAATAACAGGGAGAGGGTGAAGATGATCACCCACTCCTTCATACTATATTTACTCACTGAATTTGCTTAATAATGCTATCATAGTAGCCCACGATTGAAATCGTGTACTGCCTACAACGTTGTTATTCCCTATTGTGTGTATTCTTTTCATACTGCTTGAGCAAAAAAAATTTTGACATTATTGGTATTCGTTTGCCCTCGATAACTCAAACATCGAGGATAAAAGTTCGTTTGCTCAACTTCAGCTACTTACTTCACTATCATTAATGATTTCGTCTCATGAAATTGCGTTTCAACTTCACCGACAGCGCTCGCATCAAACCGGTAATAGTAAACGCCCGTCGCTAACGCGGAAGCGTCAATCGTTACGCTGTGCATTCCAGCATCCCGCTGCTGTTGCTCGATGACGGATTGTACAACTTGACCAAGCGAGTTATACACATTCAAGGTTACTATTGATGCTTTCGGGAGCGCAAACGAAACGGTCGTAACGGGATTAAACGGATTGGGGAAGTTTTGACCAAGCGCATACACTTCAGGAATTTCCACATCGGAAACATTCAACGAGAGATGTTGCGCTGCAGATTCTGAAATTGTCTTCTCTCCCGTTCCCTTCATTGGAATTTGCGCACGCGTGTTTCCTGTGCGCAAGTAGTAACTCTTTGTATTATCACTAATTGTCCAGCGTACGGTAACAGGCGATGTTATACTCTGTGTACTGATTGGAAACTCTTGTGATGAAACCATAGCGTCTTCGTGAATCGCCGCGAGAGAACCGTTCTTAAACCTAACGTCGAACGCTCCTGAAGGCGGAAGGGGAGGCATCTGGTATCTTGATGCGTTAAATTTTTCGCCCGGTGAATCGCCAAAATAAAGAACCTGAGAGTTTCCTGAAGCATCTCTTATTTCAAGGCGATTCAGCTTCTCTAATTCATTTTCCGCCTTAGCGAGCAAACCTCCGGAAGAGGAAAGAATCAACGATCCTGTTTCAGAAAGCTTGACCCAATATGCTTTTCCCGGCTGCAACGTATCAGCAGGTTCATACCCGTTATCATATCCATAGTATTCCGTTTGGACGATTCCGCCCGGAACTTGTGTAATTGCTGTTACAGGAACGACATTTGTGATGGAACCGATTAAATTCCAATCAGATGTAAGGCTGAACGTATCAACCGGAACAGGGATGCCATAATACGATTGTTGCTGGTCGCCGCTAAACTTCACCCAGTATCCTTCACCCTGTCGAAGCGTATCACGCGAAACGTATGTGCCTTGATAAGCAAACGCTTGTGTTATTGCAGCGGGAAACACGGTAGTTTTTCTTAAATCCGACATCGAAACAGGAACTGAGAGAAGATTCCACCGATTCTTCAGAGAAATTTCAACAGTTACATACGATGTCGTATCTTTGCCATATCCTTCCAACAACACTGTGTCGGGAGTGCCGACAGCATTATGAACGAGGACGATTCTCGCGCTGCGATATCCGGGTGAAGTTGGGCTAAAGGTAACAACAAATGTCTGCGTTCCTAACGATGGGACTGTCGCATTCGTCGGGCTGACGACGAAACGTGAATTTGAAGAAGTCGCAGAGGAAATCGTCAACGTTCCTTCGCCGGAGTTGCTTACCGTGAAGCTATCCGCTTTTGAAGCGCCGACGTCTATCGAATCGAAATTCAAGCTTGACGGCGCAAGAGCGAAAGAAGGTGCAAGAGCAAGTTGAATGGAATCGGTTCCGCCGGCTTCATAATACCGCGCGGCGAATTCTTGCAAGTACAAATTAGCGACACGCGCATCCTGTACAATCATTGTGTTTTCATCGTTTGAATTTTCCGCGCTGTTCGACCAGTTATGAGAGCCGGTCAACGTGTAGGGTGTACCGATAGGATTTTCAGCGTCAACGATGAGATACTTATGATGCAGCAGCCCTGAGCCGCCTGCAAGATGAACGTCAACACTGTTGGTTTGAAGATTGGCAAACTGGTTGCCCGTATCTGTATTATTATCCATAAGAATACGCGCTTTCTTTCCGGCATTCTTCTTGGTGATCACCGCGCTCGCTAAATCCGAACGGGTGAACGTCAACAATGCCGCGCCGAGAGAAGATTGCGCCTTCCCGATAGTATTTTGAATCTGCGACGTCGTTTTATCCGACGGGCTAAAATAAACCTCGATAGGTACGCCATTAACGTTAAACCGATGAGGTGTATTATCGGTTTTCCTTCCGCCAAAACGGGAGTTGCTCGAATTCGGGGTAATCGTGCTGCTGCCCCACATTTCGTTAAACTCTGTGGTGTACGCTCCGGCTACAGCGACATCCTGAATTTCTATCGAATTCTGCCTGTCCGATGCAGTTCCTTGTTGGGTGACATTCCACGAGCCGGTCCATGCCCACACATCTTCAGGGTCGCCCCCGCGGTAATCAATTACGACAAACTTATTGTGCATTAACCCTTGACCGTTCCAAGTAACATCATACTTGTCATTAATAACCGGGATACCTGACCCGGTCAATATCGAATGGCTCGAGCCGATATTATCATACTCTCCAATAAACCTGACGCTTACCCCCCTGTTTTTTGCAGCAACCAAAGCATTGGCAACGACATCCCCATAACTGTTGGCGCTCAAGCTGTAAAGACACGCATCAATTGAAAATTGCGCTGCGTTAATACGCGCGACAAGCTTCGATATCAAATCCTGATTTCCCAGCGCATCCTCGCCGTAGGCAAGAGAGGTGTTCACGCTCTTATTAAAATAGACATTAATTTGACCGGTAGAACCGGCAGGTGAAGCTGTGCTTACTAACTGGTCGAAACCAAAGCTTGTGTCTCCACTCGCAACAGAAAATGCCTTCACATGATAAATTGTAGCCTCAGACAAACCGCTTATGTCAACAGCATGGGTCGTGCGTAGAGTCGCATCCGGTTCAAGTATTCCTAATTCGTAGGAAGCTGTTAAGCCATACATCAGCCTGCTTGTTCCCTCATTCGTCGTAGTCCAATTCATACGAAAGGAAGTCGAGGTTATATCGCTTTCATACGGTGTAGTCGAAATCATTGGTCCTTCGGCAATGACGTCGCTCGTGAATCGTGGTTGAATTTGATATCCGCCGATAAAGGGGGATGAAGATTGAAATTGTGAAACAACGGCAATTACGTCAAATGACCCTGCAGGGATCGCTGCGCCAATAAGATTGGTACCATTGTCTATTCGTATTTGCGTGCTTCCGCTTGCATCGGTAAGGGTGTAGTTTTGATAAACCCAGTTGCCGGTTCCCGCAACAGTCACATTATTCACCCTGACGAGAAGCGCTTCATATTGTTCAACTCCCCCTGCGCCGTCATTTGCAATTTGATAGGCTGTCAAAACGAGAGGAGAAATAGCATTGCCGGTACTTAAAATCGAGTGAAGAATTGGATTAACAAGCTCATTGAGCCCGCTGAACGGCTGAATTAGCCCTGAAACGACTATTTCATCGCCAATC
Source organism: Bacteroidota bacterium (assembly GCA_004322375.1). Lineage (GTDB taxonomy): Bacteria > Bacteroidota > Ignavibacteria > UBA10030 > SZUA-254 > FW602-bin19. The sequence continues at coordinate 1,304 of SCUC01000642.1, read as the reverse complement.
GCCACATTGGCAGAAACAGCCGAACCGAAGATAGCAAGTCCACCCGTGTTATCCTGGATGAACGATGGACCGCCAAACTCATTTGCAACCGTAACTATTCCGCGGACGGTTACTAACTGCCCGTTACGCAGCGGCACACCGTTAGCATCGTTCTCTTTCACGTACGAGATAGGCTTTGGCGTGCTGTAAATATAAATAGATGGTTGTGTTCCAATTGCGTAAATAGAATCGGGATGTGTTCCTGTTTGAGTTCCAAATGAAAATGATGCAGTTGAATCAGCCGGCGAAATATTCGACATTTGAATTTCTAATGTATCGCCTCCATTCAGAGTCATGCCGGAAATATCGAGAGTATCAGTTGTAACATTTAACGTGGGACTGCCTCCTCCAACAAGATTAATATTTCCCGATGTTTGCGACCAATCCCAGGTTTCGGGAATAATTACCTTCGCGTTCGTTATGGTGTAAGGAGAAACCCCCGCTAGCTTTAACGTCAACGAATGGGCTTCGCCCCCTTGAAGCATCGAAGGAGAAACTGTAGCTGTGCCAACCCCTATTCCACCACTCGCAGTGCTTGCATCTGTTTCCTGTCCTGCTGTAATAGCCCACGGTCCCAAAAAAGATTGGTCGCGTGTTCCATCATCATTGATAGAAACGAGTGAGTCTATAACTCCTACAGGCACGGCAATTTTAAATCCCCCCGAACTATATGAATATCCTTCGTCTAAGCTGTTATCTTCTGTTCGATACGAACCGACGACGTTTCCGCCTGAATATGCAAGAATTCCTTTATTGACAGCTGGAGAACTCGGCATGTAAATCCAGCCTCCATCCGGACTGCCGGACATTGTCAATACTGTCAACGTTCTCGATGAGCTGGTTTGGTTAGTGGAGGTGCTACCTACCAATGCAGCTCGTACTGAAACAGTAACGCCGAGGGTTTGATTATGTTTAGCATAAATCCACCCCGACCAATTTCCACTGGCGTCAAGCGTAACGATAGGACACGACGCCGAATACGTTGAGCTGTTGCTCCATGCTCCCGGTGTCCCGGGTTTCCACATGTATTCATTATTAGTGCTATTATAGATTTTAAGATATACTTGACTACTCGCAGCAGCAGTGAATCCGGATATTTGGACATAAACAGCGTACGGAAAACCTGTCGTACTTGCACCGCCATTACCGGCAACATGAGTGGGAAAATAAGTTAAATTTACGGCTGCGCTTGTAATGTTGAGTATGCTTAATCCTAACAACATCAAGCTGAATAGCAATAACGATATTTTTTAGATCGGAAGAGC
>SCUC01000641.1 GCA_004322375.1 Bacteroidota bacterium | reverse complement strand
ACTGTCCGGCTTCTCGAAGGAAACAACACGTTTATAATAGAAGCTCGCGATTCGCTTGGATTTGAAAATAGCAAAACAGTCATCATGCGATATGATCCCTCGCGGCGGTTCGGATTGACCTTAGGATTTTCTCCCATCGTGTTTCCTAATAAGTATGGTACTCTGAAGGCCGGCGGCGCTGTTTCATTAAAATTCCCGCAACTGTTTAGCAGCAGCCACAACTTTGGAATAAGCCTTTCTGCCGGAGAATTCATTCTTTCTAATCCCAATGATGAAACGGTTCCCGTGAGCTCGAAGTTACAAATTCGCCCATACGGGTTTGCGGAATTTCTCCTGACAATCGAAGGTTCGAGAGAAAAATCAGTAGTGCCATTCATGGAAGTGACCTCAGGAGCGTTCTTGTGGCCCAAATACCGCGGCGATTATTACTCTACGACCGCAGGAGGAGCATATACTGCCGGAGTGGGACTTGGATTGCGATCCAACGGACCGAACAACGCCTTTGGTATTCTTGGCATATATCGTTGGATTACAAATGATTATCACCGGTTCGACCCATACGCCAATGAAGGTATCCACGGAATGTTCGACCTTCAGCTGGCGTATTACCTCTATTGAGGTTTAAATGTTGTGCAGCAATCGAGTTCCCCTGTTCTTGAAATACAATAATGAAATTTAAGTTAGCGTTTAAAGCATCGTTGACGTTGATTCTCGTGGCAGTGATTCCGTTAACCATTGTCGGGTTTGTCTTACTTGAAATCAATCAGTCGGCAATGAATTTACTTACCAAGGAGTATTTTCTTGGAATTTCGGATGACGTGCTGCGGTCGGTGAATGCGTACATTAACACCGGCACTGCAACGATGCGTTCTATTACGCGTCTTCTGGGAGATCCTTATAAAGAAAGCGCGCAGAAGCTGCAGCTTGTCGAATCGGTTATTCAAAGCTCATCAAACGTTCAATTTGTGGCATTTTATGATGAAAAAGGGAACTATCTCGATTTGTTGAAACCGCAGAGCTATCTTCTTCCCAAAGAAGTTCCAGAGCGATTTCCCCTGGAACGATTACCCAAGAATGAGACCGGAATTGGAACGACATTTCTTTCGAGCAAGGATGGTATCGTGTATGTCGAGTTGATAGCGACATGGTACTCAAAAGATAAATTATCGAACGAGCATCTTCAAGGATACCTGCTTACCTACCTTCCTCTTGAAGAACTTTCTAAGTTAGTGTTTGATATTTCTCGAAGACGTTTTACAGGTCAATCGGACTTGGTGTTCATTGTGAATCATCAGGGAGAAATTATAGCCCACGCGAATCCCCGATTTATTCAGAACAAAGAATCAATCGCCCGCAGGAAGCTGTTTGAGAATGGCGGTTCGACAGAGCTTAGCACCATGATTAAAAAGAACGTGGCGTTCTCGAAGGAATACATGAACAAAGAAGGGAAGATGATGCTTGCCTCATTTACGCCAATCCCGGAGTTGCAGTGGGGCATTATGGTGGAACAGCCGATAGAGCAAGCCTATGTTGCCTCTTATTCGATGCGCGAAAAAATAATGTATTTTGTCGGTTTCAGCCTGATTGGCGGAGCGATTATCGGGTTGTTTCTATCCCGTCGTCTTACGAATCCGATAAAACGGTTATCGTTAGCAGCAAGGGAAATTGCGTCCGGCAGTTTCGGGAAAGAATTGAGCATCCCTTCGCGAGATGAAATCGGGGAGCTTTCAAGGGCATTTAATACGATGTCATTCGAGCTCAAGGAGCAGAGCGAGGCGATTCTCAAAAATACGGAAGACCTAAAAACGACAAATACTGCGTTGGAGGACGAAGTTGCGGAACGAAAACGCGCCGAAGAAGAAATCAAGCGAATCAACGAGAGTTTGGAACAACGTGTTCGCGACAGGACAAAAGAATTAGAAGTAACGAATACCGAGCTGGAAAACCAAATCACGGTTCGAAAGGAAATCGAGCTGGAGTTAGTCAAGGCAAAGGAACACGCCGAATCCGCCACCCGCGCAAAATCGGAATTTCTTGCTACGATGAGCCACGAAATTCGCACTCCGATGAACGGCGTTATCGGCATGACGGATTTGCTGATGCAAACAATGCTGAACGACCAGCAACGCGATTTCGTGGAAACGATTCGAGTGAGCGGAGATACCCTTCTCACGGTCATCAATGACATATTAGATTTCTCAAAGATTGAGTCGGGAAAAATTGAGCTGCATGAAGAATCGTTTGAATTAAAGGGCTGTATCGAGGAGGTGTTCGATTTACTTTCGACGAAAGCATTTGAGAAGAATATCGAGCTGAGCTACGTTGTTCAATCGGATGTCCCGTCATTTATTTTTACCGACGTGCATAGGCTGCGCCAGATTCTGATTAACCTGGTGAACAACGCGATTAAATTTACAAGCGAGGGAGAGATTGCTGTAACTGTTGCCGCCAAATCATCCGCACAATCCATCGTGGAGCTTTCGTTCGCAGTCGCCGATACGGGAATCGGCATTCCCTCTGAAAAAATCTCGATGCTCTTCCAGCCGTTTACACAAGTAGATTCATCCGCAAAGCGAAGATATAGCGGCACAGGTCTTGGGTTAGCGATTTGCTCGCGACTTGTTGAAGTGATGGGAGGACGCATCTGGGTTGAGAGCGAGACGGGGAAAGGTTCCACGTTTTCATTTACTATCCAGGTGAAGAAGGCGGAAAGCGATGCCGCTACGCGTAAGCCGTATCTTCAACCTGCGAACGCAATATTTCAGAATAAGCATGTCTTGCTTCTCGATGGACATGCCACAACGCTCAAGATGTTAGAGGAACATTGCCGTCAATGGGGGTTGGTTGCGAAAGCAACGCAAGTTTCGCGGGAAGCATTGGAATTGATTCACCACAATGGCAAGTTCGATGTTGCAGTCATAGGAATGGGTGAAAAAAGGGAAGAAGCGATTACTCTTGTTCAGGAAATTCGTAAGACGCGTAGCAAGACATCATTACCGATTATTCTTTTGAGCAATGGAATCCGTCAGAAAGAGAAATTGCTTGCGTATTCAGAATTGATTTCAGGCATCGTTTCCAAACCTCTGAAGCAAAGTCATTTCTTTGAAGCTCTGATGTCGGTCGTTTCGGGTAGGGATGTGGCAACGGAAAGTTCGACGCCTCCGTTTACCATTCGCCGGTTTGATAAGGGACATGCGTTGCGGATCTTGGTTGCTGAAGACAGTCCGGTCAATCAAAAAGTGACACAGCATCTTCTCAGCACTCTTGGATTGACGTCGGACGTAGCAACGACGG
>SCUC01000640.1 GCA_004322375.1 Bacteroidota bacterium | reverse complement strand
CGTGTTGACAATAAAATGGTAGTTGTTGATTATCTCCATCAAACAGGGACCAATACCCCTGTATTCGTGTTCAGAGCAGGAGGAGTGCAAAATGCGTATAAGTCTGAGTTTCAGCGGCTGTGGGAGAAAGCTGAACCGGTTGATTTTTCAGTATAAAAAAGATTGTTCGGGAGAAAACCTTTCAGAAGGTAAATAGCAGCAGTCATTAGATACCTTATTGTAACTTATCCGGGTTGCAAAACGTAAAAGAGGGTAACGCTACCTACAGGAAAGCTCAGAGAAATGAACACCGTAATCAAATTTGGTGAAGATGTTGAAGGATACAGCATCCCTGTATTAAATGAACGTGAAATACGGGCAGCAGCAGGGATATTATTTTTAATGACATTTATGTCGTTGATGCTGATAATTTTCAAGGGGGATTTTTTCTTGATAAAGTATGTAATTACTTTTTTCTTTTTAGATTTTATTCTCCGTGTCTTCGTAAATCCGAAATTCTCTCCTACGTTAATACTGGGACGTTTAATTGTAAGCAGGCAAAACCCTGAATATGTCGGCGCCGCTCAAAAAAAGGTTGCATGGCTGATTGGTCTTGCGTTATCTGCCATTATGTTTTTGTCTATGGTCGTTGTCAACGCCTACAGCATTATTACCGGTCTTATCTGTCTCGTTTGTTTAATATTCTTATTCTTCGAGTCTGCGTTCGGTATTTGTTTGGGATGTTTGGCGTACGGTTGGTTCTACAAAGAGAAAGTACAGTATTGTCCTGGAGAGGTTTGCAACGTAAAAGCGAAACAAGAGATTCAGAAAACATCGCTGCTGCAAATCGGTATTGTGGTCGGTTTTGCCGCCGTTATTATGCTGACGGCATTGGTGTTTAACGATTATTTTAGCAGGCAGCCCAATGAGCTGTGGGCGGTTATTAGTAGTACTGTGCCTCGATAATTTTTCAGCCCTTTAGAGCTTTTCAGTATAAACGCAAAAGAGAATTGGAAAGGAAGCCGGGGCTGTCTCAAAAGTAGATTGTAGAGTCCGTTCCGCGAACGGACAACTAGAATTCGATAAAATTTCGGCTAAAAATTTGTCCGATTACGAATCGGACTCTACATTCTTCAGCTTTTGAGACAGCCCCAGCACAGGACACAACTCGGAGTGCAAGGAATACAATTGAATTCTTCGAATTTGAGAGAATGATTAGATTCCCGCCTTCGCAGGAATGACAATGGGGAGACCTGCTTTCCAAATCCGCTTGAGACCTGAAGCATGAAACCTGCCCACGGCTCATAGAGAAACCCCTCTTACGCTTCCACTAACTCTTTCGTCTCAATCTTTCCTTCCAATAGCTTCACTCCGTACTCGTACCCGCGATTAAATGCATTGGTGTTTAACTCTTCTGTGCCTTTGGGGACGGAGGCAAGCACCGCCTTTCGCATGGCATCAACGCTGACGAGCTTTGTTACCGCGGTTGTAAATCCCATCATGACGATGTTTAGCACCATGCGCTTGCCAAGCTCTTCTGCAATGCGAGTGGCGGGTATTGAGTAATGCTTGACGTCTTTTCTCAAATTGTGAGTGGAAACTAATTCTTCTTCCGTGATGAGAGTGCCTCCTGAAGCAAGCTCAGGAGTAAATTTAGTGTAGGCTTCCTGAGACATCACTATCATGATTTCGGGTGATGTGATATACGGGTAAGCAATCGCTTCGGGCGAAACGATGATTTGCGAGCTGGTCGCGCTTCCCCGCGCTTCAGGTCCAAATGCCTGAATCATCGTTGCAAATTTGTTATCATAAATTGAAGCAGCTCTGCCTATGATGTACCCGCTTAAAATGACTCCCTGCCCTCCAAAACCGCCGATTTTAATTTCCGTTCTCATGTTTTCTTAGCCTTTGTAAGGAATATATTTATCGCCCAAACGCTTTTGATAATAATCGTTCATTGCGTCGAGATAGGTTGGGCGTTCAACGTCAACAAATTTTCCGACAATAATTTTGCTTTGGAAATCAATGCCGACGGTTTTTGTATCTGCGCCATGCTTGATTTCGCTGTTTTCCTGGTAATAGACCATCTGGTCAAGCCCGTCGCCGAGCTTGTTGCGCCTGCTGTAGAGAGTAGGGCAGGGGGCAAGGATTTCAATAAATGAAAATCCTTTCTTCGCCATCGCTTCTTTAATTGCTTTGGAAATGTGGCGAACATGAAACGCTGTCCACCGCGCAACATAGACTGCACCGCATGATTCCGCGAGATAAGGAAGATTAAAGGGCTGTTCAAAATTTCCATACGGAGTAGTTGACGCTGTTGCTGTCATTGGAGTTGTCGGGGCGACCTGACCGCCTGTCATTCCATAAATAAAATTGTTGATGAGGATGACGGTCATATCTAAGTTGCGGCGACAGGCATGGATGAAATGGTTGCCGCCAATTGCCGTTAAGTCTCCGTCGCCGCTATAGACGACGACTTTAAGCTCAGGGTTTGCAAGTTTCAGTCCCGTAGCGAACGGAATCGCCCGCCCGTGTGTGGTATGGAACGAATCGAGATTGACATATCCCGCGACGCGCCCCGTGCAGCCAATGCCGGAAACAACCGCGACCTTTTCCAAATTCAAATCGCTTGTCTCAAGCGCGTGCGCAAAGCAATTGACCGTTGTCCCAATTCCGCACCCAGGACACCATATATGGGGCATCCTGTCCATTCGAAGAAATTCTTCAACCGTATTGGAGGGAACATCAGTTTCTATTTCGTATAATTCTTCCGGCATCATTAGCCTTTCATTTTCATAATAGCGTTGTAAATATCTTTCGGGTTATGCACGGTTCCTCCGACGTGTGGGACTAATTCAACCGGGACTTTTCCCGCGGCGCAACGTTCCACTTCATACACAATTTGTCCCTGGTTTAATTCAGGGACGACGAATGCGCTTGCTTCCGAAGCGATTTCGCGAATAAGCTTTTCAGGGAAGGGCCACACAACAATCAACCGCAGGTGTCCCACTTTTAATCCCTCTTTTCTCGCTTGCTCGATAGCAGGGATTGCCGTTCGCGAGGTGATACCGTAGGTCACGACTACAATGTCTGCGCCTTCGACCTGGTCTTCGCGGTAATCGGCAATAGTATCGGCGTTCATTTTTATTTTATTGATAAGGCGGGGGATTAATTTTTCTTGCGTCGCGACAGTTATGTTGGGATACCCGCGCTCATCATGGGTCAATCCCGTAACATGGATGTTATATCCATCACCCGCCTTGACCATTGGAGGTATGAGCTTTCCGTTGGTGTGATAGGGCAGGAACTCTTCTTTCGGTCCTTTGTAAAAATCTCGTTCAAAGACATTGATTTGGTCAGCGGGAGGAATGATGACACGCTCGGTCATGTGTCCGACACATTCATCCATCATAAACATCACGGGAACGCGGTATCGCTCCGCCAGATTAAACGCTTTAATCGTCAAATCGAAACATTCTTGCGGGGAGTTCGGTGAGAGGGCGATAATACTGTAATCTCCATGCGAACCCCAGCGCGCCTGCATCATATCTCCCTGCGCTGGCTGGGTCGGAAGTCCGGTTGAGGGACCCGCTCGTTGGACGTCAACGAAGACACACGGCGTCTCTGTCATTGCCGCGTAGCCGATGTGTTCCATCATGAGAGAAAAGCCGGGACCGGAAGTGACAGTCATTGCTTTTTTGCCGCCCCACACCGCGCCCTGTATCGCGATGGAAGAGGCAATCTCATCTTCCATCTGGATGAAAATTCCGCCGATGAGCGGAAAGCGTTCAGCGATGCGTTCAACGACTTCCGTTGAAGGGGTGATGGGATACCCTGCGACGAATCTGCATCCGGCTGCTATGGCTCCTTCGCAGCACGCGTGGTCGCCGTCAATAAAATGCGCGCCTGTTAAGACGCCTTTGGGGTCTGCCTTCATGCTGCTTTCGCTCCTTTCTTCTGCGCGGAAATAAAGCCGTAGATTGCAAAATCGGGGCACATCAAGCCGCAGATGTTGCACCCGTTGCATAATTCTTCCGAAATGAGGATGGGAGGGTGATACCCTTTTTTATTGTATTGCTCAGAGAGCTTCAGCGCATCGGGCGGGCAGAACTCAACGCAAAAGCCGCAGCCTTTGCACCGTTCCGCAGTAATGACGACAGCTCCTTTTACTTTTTTCTGTTTTGTGGTTTCTGCCATGGTATAATCGAATATAATAGTTCGATTATATCACAAATCAAGCCAGAAATTTTGTTAAGAATTTCAACATTCTGACAAGGCAAAAAACAGAAGTCTCTCAGATTTGAAAAGCAGGAAGGGGGTTGTTCTTAGATTTGAATAATTTGGATATTAGCTTAGTTTGAATTCCTCATAGAAATTTCTTATGATTAACATAATAAACCAATTACCAACGAAAGTGACTCCATTCGATACCATTAATGCTATTGCCCCTTTTATTGATGCTTTTGCCTATATTGGATTCCGCAGAAATCAGATAATCCAGAAGTATGAGTTCCAAAATTTATTTGGTAAAGACAACACTCGGACAGTTGATCTTGGAATATTTGGTCGGGAACCCTTCGACTATAAATCTGCTTGTTTTGCAGTCCAAATAGTGCCAGAAGGATTGAGTGTAGTTGAGACAGCAAATTCTATTCTTTCATTCGGCGCCTCCCAATTTTTCCTAATACTCAACGGTAGAACAGAAAGATGGAGTCATACTGTATCTGGTCCGAAATTTCAGGATTCTTTTCCTACCCAAGATACCCCAAACTTCATTAGAGCAAATCGCAACAAATGGAACCCTGAAAGTATGATGAGAATCAGGTCTGGATTCCAACAACCTTTACCAGAGCAAATTGATTTTGTTGACTTAGGACTTATCTCTGCACTTGAAAGAGAAGCAGCAAATAAAACAGACTCCCTAATTAAGCGTGTGTTGAGTTTGACAGAATCTTATGACAAAAAACATAGATTCAATTTCGATGCACAATCAATGTTTAAGATCCTTTTCAGTTTATTAACAGCAAAACTCTTAACTGATCGTGGCATTAGTCTTAAGGGGGGCATTGATTTTTCAAAGCCAGTAGAAACAGTTAAAGCAGTTAACGCTTTCTATAAATTCAAAAATCAAAATTTCAATAAAAGCACGGATGAATTATTGACTGAGATTTCTTCAATGATTAGAGAATCATTTTCGTTTAAGAATTTATCTGTTGATACACTGACTTATGTATATGAAAATACTTTTGTGACTAACGATAAACGCAAAGAGTATGGAATTCATAGTACCCCTTCTTATTTAGCGGATTTTATTATTGCAAACCTTCCATTGAATGACTTACCACCAGAGAAATTAAATCTGCTTGACCCTATGTGTGGTCACTCAATTTTTTTGATAGCAGCAATGCGACGTTTTCGTGAACTACTTCCATCAAAATGGGAAGGACCACAACGGCATAAGTTTTTTACAGAAAGTCTACATGGCATCGAAATAGATGCCTTTGCTTGCGAAGTCGCACGTATGTGCTTAACCCTAGCAGACTTCCCCCAACCCGACGGTTGGGATATTCGTCATCAAGATGTTTTCAAAGGTAACATTCTTAAAGAACTAGCCTCAAAAGTGACAATTGTTGTTGGCAATCCCCCATTTGAAGATATTCCCAAAATGTCACCAAAAACTCCGAAACCCAAGGAATTATTAAATCGAATTCTGCCAATCATACCTAAAGGTGGACTAATAGGGATCGTGCTTCCAAAGTCCTTCCTTTCTGGAAACGATTATAAGAACGAACGAAAGTATTTCTTAGATGAATTTACAATTATCAATGTGATAGAGTTACCGGAACGTATTTTCACACATGCGACAGTAGAAACTTGTGTTGTTACTGCTCAAAAATCAAAATTAAAAAAGAAAGCAAAATACTCCATTATTGACAGAGCATCGCGTGATTTATTCAAATCAAAGCTATATATTCCCTACGTAGATGAAGTAAAGCAAGAATATTTTACAACAACTCAACACAACCAAATTATTGTTCCAATATTAAG
>SCUC01000639.1 GCA_004322375.1 Bacteroidota bacterium | reverse complement strand
AACGAGCATTTTAAGGGGTTTAGCGTTCATTATTGTCTTGATCTCCATTGGCGTACTGTTCTTTGTGCGAAAATTACAACTCTTCACCATCGATTGGTTAATGACAGAGTTTGTACCGGTATTTATCATTCCGATTATTATTCTTTTTCAGCCCGAATTCCGGCGTGCGTTGTTACGGCTTGGCCAAAACCCTGTATTTCGCATGTTTCTAAAGTCAGAACAACAAGAAATGACCAATGAAATTATCAAGGCAGTTGAAAATTTATCCAAAAACAAGGTCGGTGCTTTAATTGCTATCGAGAGAGATGTCGGTCTGGGTAATTTTGTAGAAACGGGGACAAAACTCAATGCGGATGTGTCGAGTGAATTGATAGGTACCATATTTTGGCCGAATTCTCCATTGCATGACGGGGCTATGATTATTCGGGAGCAGAAAATAAGTGCGGCGGGTTGTCTTCTTCCGCTTACTGAAAATACCGAATTATCAAAAAATCTCGGTACACGCCATCGGGCGGGTATTGGACTCACAGAAGAAACCGACGCTATTGTCATTATCGTATCAGAAGAAACAGGTACAATCTCGACCGGATTTAAAGGAGTATTGACCCGAAACGTCGATGAGAAGGGATTAAAAAGGATTCTCGACGAACTTTCCACAGAGAGATTTGGAGTTGCAAGGAGCGCCCCAGTGTGATCAAAAAAATAGTTACTGGCAACATGCCAACAAAACTCATGGCATTGGTTATGGCTGTTACCCTTTGGTTGTATGCTATTAATCGACATACGGGGGATTTAACAGAGGTTGTTGGCTTGACTGTTGCCGTTCCGGAAGGTATTGCCATCCTTGAACAGGAAACAGAAGAAATTACGATACATCTCCGGGGCCCGCAAAATGTTATCGATACGGTTGAAGATATGATAAAAGATCGAAAAATTCAGGCAAGATATGTTGTACAGGAATCTCCGGATGTGATTGAAGATGAGATCAAGCAGACTATTTTTATAACGGCGGAGCACCTGGATTTACCAAATGCCGTTAAATTGGTTTCAGTATATCCTGAAAAAGTCGACATTGTACTTGGCAAATTACAAAAGAAAAAATTAAAGGTCAGTTTACAAAAAAAAGGCGAACCTGCTATCGGATATGTTATTGCAAATGAATTTATATTCCCAGGGGAAGTGGAAGTTACCGGACCACTCAACGTCTTAAAAGAAGCATCTTTTATCAATACGGTTCCCGTTGATATTGGCGGAATTACGGGAGAGCAAAACCGCACGTTCCCATGGAGGATCGTAATAGATCAGAAAGTGGCAATTAAGCGGGGCGATAAGGCCGTTTCGGTGCCGGTCGTGTGTAATGAAGACGTACGGGTATGGTTACAAATTGTGGAGCAACAGGATACAAGATTATTTGAGAAGATAAAGATTAAGATAATAGGGCCCGCCGAAAATCATTATGCGATCAAGCTGCAGGATGAATTCGCCAATGTAAAGGTGAAAGGCCCTAAGCTTTTACTGGATAAGCTGAATGCGGAAGATGTCGTGTTGTATATAGATGTCACTTCGTTAAAACCGCCGGGTCCCTATAAACAACCCATAAAATGTTTTTTACCCAAAAACATTGAACTCGTCGACAAATTACCCGAGGTTCACCTGGATATCCGGGAAACCACACGTTCTGTGGAGGCAAAATGATGAAGTTGGGGGTAAATATAGACCATGTTGCTACGATACGACAGGCGAGAAGGACGTTTGAACCAGACCCGGTGACAGCGGCATCTCTGGCAATCCTTGGAGGCGCTGATATTATTACCGTTCATCTTAGAGAAGATCGAAGACATATACAGGATCGGGATGTGAGATTGCTCCGGGAAACGGTATGTACCAAGTTAAATCTCGAGATGTCAACAGCACCGGAGATAGTTGATATCGCTTTGAAAACAAAACCAGAGCAGATAACCCTTGTGCCTGAAAAAAGACAGGAAGTTACCACAGAGGGCGGGTTGGATGTTGTTTCTCAAAAGAAGATACTTGTGGATGTCATAAAAAGATTCAGGGAAGCCGGTATCCTTGTTAGTCTTTTTATCGACCCAGAAGAAAACCAGATATCTGCATCAAAAGATGTTGGGACACAGTATATTGAACTCCATACGGGAAATTATGCCAATTCAAGAGATGATATTTCTAAGGGCAAAATGATTGAAAAACTTCAGAGAGGGATGGAAGCCGCTCAAAAATTGGGATTACGCGTAAATGCGGGGCATGGGCTGACGTATCAGAACGTTGGATTACTCGTAGAATCCCTGGATGTTGAAGAATTGCATATTGGGCACAGCATTGTGTCTCGGGCGGTCTTTGCCGGCATCCAGAAGGCCGTTTCAGCGATGAAGGAATTGATTATCAGGCATTCCTTACAAAAACAGCCAAGTAGGATGGATTAAACGAAGTGAACCCATCGCATTGTGGTTTTGTTGAGTGCGATTGCTTCATTCAACCTAACATTGTCAATAAAAAGCACGGAGGCTGATTTTTTCGTAAGGGGAATGGAAGATTCCATTCATCCACTATGAGTAAACAAGTTTGATCAAAATCTGAATTTTGAAGATGATCCGGTTTACCATCTGCTTAAGCCTTTTGTGCATAATCTTTTTGAATGTCCAAAAACAGGACGATCGCTACCGGGCTAAAGAA
>SCUC01000069.1 GCA_004322375.1 Bacteroidota bacterium | reverse complement strand
TGTACGTCAGGCGGAGAAAATCGCCGATGATTGGTCGGCTAAATCCATAAGGAAAGCCATCAAAATGAATTCCGAGAAAGGGGATAGAAATCCCTTTGACCCACAATTTTGTGAGTTGATCGAGGAGAACTATAAATCCGCTAAAATAGAGAACACGCATGAAGTGAACGGTTATTTCGAGCGTTGTAATTTACATGATAGGCACTGCTGGGAGTGTGGAACAGCTTCGAGGCGTTCTTTTTCGATGAGCTTACCGCACGTTTGACATCTGCCATACTCGCCGGCATCTATTCGCTTGAGAGCGTCTTCAAGGTAATTGAAAAACTTGCTTTCGCGCGAGGCAAAAAGAAATGTTTTTTCACGCTCCATCGTATCTGTACCTTGTTCCATGTGGGTGGAATAGGTGGGATTCTCGTTGGTATATTCTCCCGTCGTGGAATCCATCATGGTGTCGCGTAAGGTTTCTAACTCTTCGAGAATTTCTTTTTTCTTTTCAAGAATAATATCGCGGAAGTACTCGAGGTCCTTTTTACTATATCCCTTCGCTGTTGAAACTAATTTCTGAGGCACTGGTTTCGCTTTGGGAGCTTCCTTTTTTACCGGCGCAGGTTTCTTGACCGGCTTTACAGCTTTTGCCTTAGCTGCAGGCTTTGTTTTTTTGGGGGATGATTTTTTTGATTGTGTTTTTGCCATGATGATCTTCCACGTAATAATGAATAAACTCTTAGTGATTTATATGAGAATTGCTCATCGTTGAATCCCGATAGCGCACTGCTCGCCGTTAATAGTATCTTCGACAGAGAACTCACCTTTTTGGAAGCTATCTCTCAGCTCAGTTGCCAGAGTTTCATTCATAACGTACTTCTCATAGGTACGTAAAGCGGCGGCTAAAGGTTGTGTTCCCCCATAAAATATTTTGATGCGATCCATTACTTCAAATCCCGCGTCCTTTCGCATATTTTGAACCCGGTTGATGAATTCGCGGGCGAAGCCTTCTTCAATAAGCTCGGGTGTAAGCTCCGTGTCCAGTGCGACGGTGAGAATGCCGTCGGACTCCACAAGCCAACCTTTGATATCTTCATGGATTATTTCGACATCTTCTAATGCAACTGAGACATCAGTCCCATTTACAGGAATCATTATATGTCCGTTGGCTTGCAACTGACGAATTTCAGATGCTCCGAAGGAACGAATTGCATTAGCTATCGGTTGCACTGCCTTACCATGCTTAGGTCCTAATGCTTTAAAGTTTGGCTTTGTTTTTTTCTGGACGATTTCCGAATCGTCGTGAACATATTCTATTTTCTTGGCATTCACTTCTTCAAGAATAACGGATTCCATCATTTCAACCTCGTGTCGTCTTCTGTCATCCGAAATTGGCAGAATCACACGTCTCAGCGGTTGTCGGATTTTTATGTTAGATTTGTTTCTAATAGCACGCACAAGAGTTACAATTGCCTCGGCTTGCTTCATGCGTTCCTCAAGATCAAGGTCAATTTTAGATTCATCGGGTTGAGGCAATTCAACAAGATGAACGGATTCGGCTGAACCGTTTCCTGATGTCGAATGAAGATTTTTATAGAGTTCTTCCGCGAGAAATGGCGCGAAAGGAGCAATCAATTTTGAAATAGTTGATAAGCACTCGTATAGTGTTTGATATGCAGCCGTTTTATTTTTTGCCGCTTGTGAGACATCGGTAGGCAATTCTTTGGACCAGAAACGGCGTCGGTTCCGTCTCACATACCAATTTGAAAGCTGGTCAGTAGTGAAGTCACTGACAAATTTTGCCGCCTTTGTTACGTCGTACGTATCCATTGATGCAATGTAACGTTTGATTAACGAATTAAGTTCTGAGATAATCCATCTGTCAATTTCCTGCCTCTCAGTAAGAGGCGTTTGAGGAACGGAGCTATCAAACTTATCAATGTTGGCATAGAGCGCGAAGAAAGCATAGGTATTGATTAAGGTGCCGAAGAATTTTCTTTGGACATCGCCAAGGGCTTCTTCATCGAACAACGTCGGCTTCCATGGAGGGCTGTTTGTGATGAGATACCATCGAGTGGTATCGGCTCCATATTTTTCAATAATATCGAAAGGATTTACCGTGTTTCCTTTTGACTTGGACATTTTCTGTCCTGACTTATCTAGGATTAACTCGTTGACGAGGCAGTTCTTGTATGCCGGCTTATCGAATAAAAATGTTCCGATTGCGTGGAGGGTGTAAAACCACCCGCGAGTTTGGTCAATGCCTTCGGAGATAAAATCAGCGGGGTAGCCATTATCGAAAATATGCTTATTCTCGAAAGGATAGTGCCACTGCGCA
>SCUC01000638.1 GCA_004322375.1 Bacteroidota bacterium | reverse complement strand
TAAAAATTCTCTGATGGTAGCCTGCTTAACGGATTGAACAGTAAGGCTCTTTATCCCCCCTTCCGCAGCAAGAAAATCCTTAAATTGCAGCAAGTCATCCTCGTATGAATGAATCGTATGCCGGGAATACTGCTTTTCCTGTTCCAGATACTGCAAGAACGTTCTGATATGTTTTTCCATCATAACGTTATCCAACTGCGCTAATGGGGTCCTTCTCAACTTCTGCTTTACAATTCGGACAGAGGAGATACTCGCCGCGTTTCGCGCTGTACTTGCTTACCATGTAGCTCGCGCCGCACGTAGAACAGGGTTCGTTCACCGGTTTATCCCACGAGGCAAAATCACAATCGGGATATCGAGAACAACCATAAAATGAACGTTTGCGCTTTGTTTTTCTCTCAATGACGTCTCCTGTTCCGCACTTCGGACACTTTATTCCTAATCCGATAGGTTTCGTGTTTGTGCAAGTAGGATAATTCGAGCAACCGAGAAACGTCCCAAACTTGCTTGAACGAACAATCATGTCTCCACCGCACAGATCGCATTTCATTCCGACGACATGCTGTTGGAGCGCTTGTTCTTCGGGCAGGGGTTTTGCATTTTTGCACGTCGGGTATCCCGAACATGCCATGAACTTACCATTCCTGCCCCACTTGATCACCATCGGCTTGCCGCATTTTTCGCAAACCTCTCCGGTTTTTTCCTGTGTCGCTTTCTTCAGCTCAGAGGTCTTTTGTGAAACTTTTTCAAGCGATTTACTAAACGGAATATAAAAATCATCAAGAACCTGCTTAAATTCTTGCTTGCCGTTGGCAATCGTATCAAGCTCATCTTCCATCATCGCGGTGAACTTGACGTTAAAAATATCAGGAAAATTCGCGATAAGCATTTTATTTACGGCAATTCCGAGAGAGAGAGCATACAGCCTTCGTTCTTTCTGCTCGACGTATTTTCTATCTAAAATCGTGCTAACAATAGACGCATAGGTGCTTGGTCTGCCAATACGAAGAGACTCAAGCGTCTTGACAAGACTTGCTTCCGTGTAACGCGGGGGCGGTTTTGTTTCGTGGCGATGTTGAACGACGCTTAATAATGCCGCTTTATGCCCGATGGCAAGAACATCAGGAAGTACTTCATCAATCATCTCGGAATCTTCATCCTCGATACTATCCGTTTCGTCTCTCGAATCGTCATACACCTGCAAGAAACCTCTGAAAGTGTATCGCGACGCCGTGGCTTTGAATTGGTATTTTCCTCCCTCAACGACAACAGTCGTGGTTTCAATAATCGCGGCTTCCATCTGACAGGCGACGAACCTATTCCAGATTAATTCATACAGCCTGTATAAATCTTTATCAAGATATTTTCTAATAGCGCTTGGAGGATATTTTGTTGAAGTCGGGCGAATTGCTTCGTGAGCATCCTGAGAAGCTTTTTTCTTATACACGTTGGGATGCGCGGGAAGATATTCTTTCCCGTAATTGTTAAAAATGTATTCGCGAACTTCGCTCACCGCGTCGGCGCTTAACCGCGTCGAATCCGTGCGCATATACGTAATTAACCCGACTAAGCCGTCTTCTCCGAGGTCAATCCCTTCGTACAATTTCTGAGCGGCTTTCATCGTCTTTGAAGCCGAAAGCCGCAGCTTGCGTGATGCTTCTTGCTGCAAGGTGCTTGTAATAAATGGCGGCAACGGATTCCGTTTCGATTCCTTCTTCTGAAAATCCGCAACTTGATAGGACTGACGTTTGATTTCTTCTACATGCTGTCGCGCGTCTTCTTCTGAATGAATAAACGTGTACCTGTCTTTCGTCCCTTTATGCTCAATCTCGAGAAGATTGTCTTTCGAAGGAACGAAAAGCTCTCTCCCGTCAATCTTAAAGAGCTTTGCGTAGAACGATTTTTTTTCCTCAGGCTCAAACTCTCCGATAACCGACCAGTATTCCTGCGCTTGAAAGGCTTGAATTTCCTCTTCCCGTTCACAAATCAGACGCAACGCGACCGACTGAACTCTTCCTGCTGATAATCCGTAAAAAAATGTTTTCCAAACGATCGGGCTGACTTTATAGCCCACAATACGGTCCATAATCCGGCGGGCGCGCTGCGACGCGACAAGATTGCCGTTCAGCCTCTCCGGATGCTTCATCGCTTCCGAAATTCCTTTTTGTGTTATTTCATGAAATAACACCCTGTACATCGGCTTGTGATCTTCGCGAATTTCCTCCGCAATATCCGCGGCAATCGCCTCGCCTTCACGATCAGGGTCGGTTGCAAGGTAGATTGTTTCGGCTTTTGCGGCGGCGTTCTTTAATTTTTCAATAACTTCATCTTTTCCCTCTATCGTTTCGAATGTCGGGATGTACCCTCCTTCGATATCAACGCCTAATTTACTTTTTGGAAGGTTTTTAATATGTCCCACGGATGCGTGAACAATATATTCCTTACCCAGATATTTGTTGATGGTCTTCGCCTTCGCGGGGGACTCTACAATAATTAATGATTTTTCCATTCGTTTCTTTTATTTCAAACTCTTAATAATACAGCAAGTAGCATGTGTTGTTGTCTAGCTACTTGCACTGTTTCTCGCCTTCCTGCACCGAAGACTCCGCAACTCCAAGTTCGCCATTAGTAAAAGGAGATTCCAAAAACTACATTGAGCGAAAACCCTTCGATGCCTGTTCTGCTGACATCTTGGATGACAAGCAGTATGATTTAGGGAACCACGTATAATATTAGTGTATCGTATCGCTCGTATTGAAAATAATTTGTCCCCGTCGTGAGTCTGCCGATTCCAGATTTGCAAACAGAATTGAGTTAACGATTGTTTGAATTTCAGAGGCAGAGAGCTGCTCGTAGCCGCTCAACATCGCCCGTTCAATCACCACTTCAAGTTCATAGTCGGAGAGGATATTCAATTCTCGCAGCTGGATGAGATACCCGTATGCTTCCTGGCTGATAATAAACCGTTCAGCCGGGTGCAGCACGCGAAACGATTGCGGGCGGTTCGTATCTTTCCGTTCGACAACTTCCCTTTCGGAAATCAACCGTTCGTACAACCAGCTCATCGCAGTCGTAATTTCCGATTGGGTGTATCCCTTTCGTTCTAGAGCTTTAAAATCAATTTCGCCGAGGGACTTATTCGTCTTCTTAACTTCATTCAACACGTAAATCAGAATTTCAACAATC
>SCUC01000637.1 GCA_004322375.1 Bacteroidota bacterium | reverse complement strand
GAGGGTAGTAATCCCGTTACGTGTAACATCAGTTCCAAATTCTTTTTTGACCTGCGCGATGTTGAAGAAGATAATTTATTTCTTCGTTATTGCAATCATTTCTACTTCTGCTGTTAGCTTTGTGTACGCAGATACAATAGAGTTTCGAGTGAACATGAGCATACAGGCATTGAAGGGTACGTTTAATCCGGCTGAAGACAAGGTCTTTATCCGTGCTACGTTTAACGCGTGGGGCACGACAAATCCGGAAGATACTCTTTTTGACGGTGATCATGATCTGATTTATACAAAAACCATTTCATTACCTGCAGGCGACTCAATACAATTTAAGTTTGTGTTCCGTGATGTGAGCATAGACAGCGCTGTTTGGGAAAATATAAATAACCGTCGCTATACGATACCATCCGGCGGGGGCATTTATCAAGATTATTTTGATCGTGATAGTGGAGATGTTAGCTATGATGGGGGAATTACTTACAACGCAAGCGGACCAGAAGTTTTAACTAAATCAGAGGCTACAGAGAGTATATCCAGTCAAACTCCCTGTGCAGGAAATAATTATAGCGATACGACTCTGAACAACACATGGTATATGGGAAATAAATTAACTGCCATTTCGTGGGTACCAAGCGTTTCTAGTACGATCATGCGGATTGAAATGTTTACCGGGGAGAAGACAAATCAAATAGCGTATGCTCTCTGGGATGATAACGGGGGTAAACCGGGGACGAATCTTGGCAATACTGCCTATTTCACATCCAACCTTTCAAATTCGTGGCAGGGCGGCGATCTTCTTACTCCAGTGGCTGTTACCGCCGGTACCCAATACTGGGTGGTTTTCGATCCTGCCGGAGGTGAACAGGCTCCGATTCAGGATTGCGCGGTAGGACAAGGATATTGGGGAAGTTTTACGGGAACAGTTACAGGCGGCGCTTCGTGGGGTGGAATAAATGCCACAACTCCTTTTTCTTCGAGCGATCACTGTTGGAAATTCAGGATGTTTTGCTGTATATCGCCTCCCTCCGGCTTGGTTGGCTGGTGGACGGGAGATAATAACGCAGATGACATTTCCGGGAAAAATAATGACGGCGCCCTGCAGGGGGGCGCTACGTACGCCACCGGTAAAGTGAGCGCATCATTTAGTCTCAATAGCACATCAGCGTACATTGAAGCGAATCATAGTAACTTCCTCAATTTTGGCACAGGAGATTTTTCCATTGATGCGTGGATAAAAACAACTGATACTGGCGGTGTTCATAATATCGTGGAAAAACGGGGCAAAGATATCCTGGATAATTACCAGGGATATTCATTTTATATTTTTAACGGGAAGTTAGGTTTACAGCTAGCCGATGCTGTAGGAGCTCCAACATTCTCAAACTACCTTGCAAATTCCGGGTCTGTTGCTGATGGACAATGGCACCTGGTCGGCGTTACCGTTGACCGGGATGATAGTATCCGGTTTTTTGTAGATGGTGCAAGAGTGGCAGCCGCCAATCCAATAGATCGGACAGGTTCATTGGATAACCAACAAGTTTTGAGAATCGGTCACAAATCATTCCAGGAAGCGGGAGGGGAGTTTGTCGGGCAGATAGATGAAGTTGAGATTTTTAACCGGGAGTTAACACCTCTAGAAGTGTACGAGATTTGGGACAACGGTAGTTTCGGAAAATGCAAAGGTGATATCATTTGTACAGCAGCGATTGATCTTGTACAAGAGTTGAATATTGAAGTTTGCCAAAATGTTTCCGGTTGTTTGAATTTAACACCGGAGAACTTCCTTGCTCCCCCGTCTGCTAAACAATGGACGCAAGGCATCGTTCGGGTTATTGGAAATGGCGATCCAGTTTTACTTTCCGCTACTCTCCCGACTCAACTCTCTCTCAATGGAAACAACATTCCTGTTACATTTGCAACAAACTCGGGCGGTACGAACTCAACGGGGGAAACTGAGCCGAACAATCTTCTCTATTTTGATCCCAATACCACTAATTCATTTTCACTTGGCGATTGTGAAACCCTGTATGTCTATTTAGGTATGATAGCATGCTTACCGGGTCTGGTACCGCCGGGTACGTACACGGGAGTAGCACAGTTGAATAGCGGAAATGGGGCAAACTACGATCTTCCCCTCTCAATAATGATAGCAGATTGTGACACCTGCATTAGCCCTCCCAATAATATGGTTGCCTGGTGGCCCGGTGATAATAATACTTATGAGCTTTTGGGGATTAGCAATATGGGTACGCTGCAAGGCGGAGCGACTTATAGCGCGGGAAAAGTTGATGATGCCTTTTTCTTGAATACCATTAATGATTATGTTACGGTGCCTACTTCTTCCAGTCTGAATTTTGGAACAAGTCAAAATTTTTCAATTGACGCCTGGATACTTACCACACAAACCAGCGATCGAGTAGCAATACTCGATAAACGCACAGGAGATAATACCAACCCTGTGGGGTATGTCTTTTTTATTAACTATGATGGAAACCTGGGATTTCAATTAGCTGACGGTTTACCCTTTACCAATCATGTAACCACGGGACAAACAATCAATGACGGGAACTGGCACCATGTGGCAGTAACGATTGACCGCTCGATAGCCGATGGAGGCAAGCTCTATATTGACGGCGACCTCAAAATGACTTTTGATCCTACAACACATCCGGGAAATATTTCTACTACAGCGGATTTATG
>SCUC01000636.1 GCA_004322375.1 Bacteroidota bacterium | reverse complement strand
GAAGCAACGCTCGTCCATTTCCCGGTACCTTTTTGTCCCGCCGTATCTAAAATTTTATCAACAAGGGGTTTCCCATCCTTGTCGTTATATGCCAAAATATCTTTTGTGATTTCTATTAAGTAGCTATCAAGTGCGCCCCGGTTCCATCTCTCAAACACTCCGTGCATTTCCCCTGCGCTCATTCCGAGCAGCTCGCTCATGATTTGGTATGCTTCACAAATAAGCTGCATATCGCCATACTCGATTCCGTTATGCACCATTTTTACAAAATGTCCCGCGCCATTCGCTCCCACCCAATCGCAGCAAGGGGTTCCATCCTCGACCTTCGCGGCGATTGCCTGGAAAACCGGTTTCACATGTTCCCATGCGCCCGGCGACCCACCCGGCATAATTGAAGGACCGCGCAAGGCGCCCTCCTCACCGCCGGATACACCCGTGCCGATAAACAGCATTCCTTTCGATTCTACATATTTCGTCCTTCGTATGGTATCCGGGAAGTGAGAATTTCCGCCATCAATGATAATGTCGCCTTTTTCTAACAGGGGAATAAGCATTTCAATAAATTCATCCACCGGTTTTCCTGCCTTCACCATCAGCATCACTTTACGCGGCTTCGAGAGCGACTGCACAAGACCTATCAACGAATGCGCACCGATGATGTTTTTTCCTTTCGCGCGTCCTTTCATAAAATGCTCGACCTTTTCCACAGTCCTGTTAAAGACAGCGACAGTAAATCCGCGGCTTTCCATATTTAACACAAGGTTTTCGCCCATGACGGCTAAACCGATTAATCCGATATCAGCTTTGTTTTTCAATGATTCTCCGTTTTCAATATTATTATGTTAGTATTTGATTTTACACAAGACCATCCGGTAGCTTCAGAAATTAAGTTCGACTGCGCGAACTCACTCCCTAAGGCTGCCAAGAAGAGCCCAATCGCTCCACATGGAATCCTCGTCGTGTGGAATTCTATTCGTGGTGATGGTTCTGCGAGGACGCAGAACCGAGCGATGGAACTTTTTAGAAAACCTCTTGAGGGTCTATGACCTCGTTTACGACCCGTAGGCTAGAGGGGTTGAGTTCAGAGACATACTTGAAACTATGAGTACGAAAACAGTCTATGTAAAATCATTTATTGCTCAGTGTTTATTAAGGTAAACCCGAGATTGCGAAGAGCGAATTCCGCTTCGCGTTCCGGGTGTTGTAATACAATTTCATAGCACGGGAACTCGCGTCGCACATAATAATCGCTTCTCTGTTGCTCGAATGTTTCAGGCGATTGTCTCAACTTCGCATCATCAAATCGAATATCATAGGTTCTGAGACATGCTTCATAAAGAATTTCTTGAAGCGACTTCCCGTTGCCATAGATTACGATATTCATAGCTTGAAGCGCCTGCGGTATCTCAGGATACCACGATGCAGGCATCTCAAGGTTAAAAAAATCGCTAACGGCGCGCACGCACACCGATGTTCCGTTCGCTTTGCCATCTGCTGAGTACCCGGCAATATGGGGCGTCGCGATGTCCACCAGCTGTAATAATTCCCTGTCAATCTCCGGTTCGTGTTCCCAGACATCAAGAATTGTCGCTCCTACCGTTCCCGACTTGATTGCTTGTTTGAGCGCTGAAGAATCTACAACCGCGCCGCGCGACGTATTGAGTAATATTGTTCCCTTCTTTACCTGTGAAAAAAAATCTTCATTCACAAGGCGATAGGTCGTGTCCGCTCCTTGATGCGTCAGAGGAACGTGCAGCGTGATGATATCGCACTCTGCGAGTATCTCGTCAAGCGAAACGAAATCCAGACCGCTCTCCGTTCTCATCCGGGGAGGGTCATTGCACAGTACGTCCATGCCCAACAGTTCCGCAAGCCGCGCTACCTTCTTCCCGACGTTGCCAACGCCGACGATGCCTAGGGTTCGCTTCGAAAGATCTACAGATTTTTCCTTTGCAAGAGCCAGCAGCGCAGAAGCAACGTATTGCATCACTGACGAAGAATTACATCCCGGCGCACTCACCCACCGGATATTGTTTTCACGACAATACGATGCGTCAATATGATCGTACCCGATTGTCGCGGTTGCGATAAATTTCACGTTTGTATGTTCCAGCAATTCCGCATTACATACCGTCCGCGTGCGAATGATGAGAGCATCGGCGTCTTTCACCCGCTCATGCGTAATTTCCTTAGCCGGCAAATATCGAATATCTGCGTGAGATTCTAACGCTCCTTGCAGGAACGGAATCTTATTGTCCGCGACTATCGTGATGGCGCTCATTATCTTTTTTTTCGCTTCTTCAATCCGGGAAAAACCGGCTTCTTGTTGACCACAACCCAAGCCCCGGATTCGAGATGAAAAATATTTCTTCGCCGTCCGGCAGAGTATTTCTTCCTTCTTTCAACCTGGGAGGGTTATACTTTTGCATCATCGCTTCTAACGGCGCATAATTGAAATTGACGCTTTCAATCTCTCTTTTCGATAGTTTCTCTGTCGCATAGGTGATGGTAAAACGACCTTCGGATGAGCCATGAATAAGATGCGCAGCAGCGCTCAGGTTCTGCTGTACATCCTCGTTCTGTTTCACCAACTCAAGAACGCGCGGAGTTCCAACATACCCGTATTTACGTATGAGCGCATCAATTCCTTCATCCTCCCCGAACTGAGCAAGCCCCGGCGCCAGCACAATCAGCTCGCCCCCATCGGCAATCGCCATGCGGGTACGGTAAATGCTTTTATTTCCTAACCATGTGCTTTTATATTCAAATGGATTGAGGTACACAACAACTTTTTTCAACGGCACATCGAGCAATTCAAAATTAACTTCGAGTGAAAGCTCGGCTGCGCGTTGAAAACACTCGATATCATCACCGATGAATAATCCCCGCGTTCCAAATTTCCCCTCACTATCCACGCCGACAACAGTCAAGACATACACAATCGGTAAATGATGAGCGAAATGTTCCGAACCGTAGTTGAGAACGCTTCGCACGGGCGAATCTGCCCGTCCCATAATGCGTTCCATGCCATACGCCGCTCCAAGGAAGTGAGTTTTATTAATCACCTCTCTCCCTCCCGCTCCGACAAACACATTTTTATTGTATCCCGCCATCCCGATAACCTCGTGCGGCACAACCTGTCCGAGAGAAAGAATAAGGTCGTATTCCTTCTCCACAAGCAGGCTATCCACCTGAATAGGAATATCGTATTCAACTGCGCCATCGGAAACTCCTCGCACATATTCCGCGGGAACTTCACCCAGGGTCGTAATCCCCTGACGCCAATCGTGGATACGAAAAAGATGTTGAGGGATTGCGCCAAACATTCCTTCAATTTCTTTTTCAGTCATCGGATAATGTGTGCCGATAGCAGGAAGCACATCGCGTAACTGTTCGCCATAGTATTCCCATGCAAATTCAGTCAGGACTCCCGCATGTGAATGGTATCGAGTAATATCGGGCGGGATTGCCAGCACTCTTGTTTTTGCACCCAGCGTATCAAGCGCGCTAAACAGACCCGCTTTCAAATCCCGGTTTGTCAATGTTTCAGTGCGAGAGCCTTTGCTGTAGAGTATCATGATCGTTACACACCTGAATACGCATTAAAACCGCCATCTACCGGGATGACAACGCCGGTAATAAAGCGTGAACTCTCTGAAAGTAAAAAAAGCGTAATCCCCTGCAGTTCTTCCGGCGTTCCGAACCTTCCCATCGGCGTCGCGGCGAGAATTTTATTTCCGCGAGGAGTTAATCTACCTGTTTTTTCATCAACTAAAAGAAACCTGTTTTGGTCTGTCAGGAAAAATCCGGGGGCAATAGCATTCACCCGAATGTTCACGCCTGCCAGATGCACGGCAAGCCACTCGGTAAAATTATTAATCGAAGCTTTCGCGGCGGAGTATGCCGGAATTTTCGTCAGAGGGCGAAACGAATTCATCGAGGAAACATTAAGAATTACTCCCCCTCCTTTGGCAACCATATCTTGAGAAAATATCATTGTCGGAAGAACGGTGCCGAGGAAATTTAAATCAAACACTTCCCTGAACCCGTTAATGTCCAATCCGAAAAATGACTGTTCAAGATTGCTCTTTGATTCTTTCTGCATCGTTTCCATTTTCGTTGTGGCTTTTGGAGAATTTCCGCCTGCGCAATTGATGAGAAAATCAATCGTCCCCAGCTTCTTGTTGATGTGTTCCTTCGCTCGCAGCAGCGATTCTTTGTCGAGTATATTCGCTTCCACGCCAATGCATTTCACCTTGTATTTCTTCTGTAATGCCGATGCAGCTTTCTCCACCTGAGATTTGTTCCTCCCCGTGATAGCAATCTTCACTCCGGAAGATAGCAATCCTTCACAAAGCGATTTTCCTATCACGCCCCTGCCTCCGGTAATAACGCAAACCTTCCCGTTCAGATCATCGAATACAAATTTTTTCATAGCTTCACTTCCGATAATTTCGGGACCATGAATTGGAGAATGGCAAGCGCAATGAGATACGCGGAGCCGGCGATAATAAACAACAGTACATAACTTCCCGTTAGCTCGAGAATAAATCCCGCAGCGGTAGCAATCAACATCCCCCCGATGGAGCCAGCCATGCCGCCAAATCCTACTACAGAGCCGATTGCCCTGCGGGGAAACATATCCGAGGTCGTCGTAAATAGATTTGCCGACCAGCCTTGATGCGCTGCCGTGGCAAGACCGATAAGCGCAACTGCAGTCCATACCGAAGCAGCCTGCGATGCGAACACAATAGGAACAACCGCAATCGCGCATATCAACATTGCGGTCTTTCGTCCTTTATTCACGCTCCAGCCGCGCTTGATAAATGCAGAAGAAAGCCATCCGCCGCCAACACTGCCGACATCCGCAAGAAGATAAATGACGACGAGCGGTGGACCAATTTTATCCAACGTTAATCCGTATGTCTTATTGAGAAATTTAGGAACCCAGTATAAGTAAAACCACCAGATAGGATCGGTTAAAAATTTTGCAATCGCGAATGCCCATGTTTCTCTATAGGTCATTAGTTTTGTCCAGGGAATTTTCTCCATCTGTTCCGGCGGATCGCTGTGAATATAATTAAATTCTTCCTGCGATAGTTTTTTCTGCTTCTGAGGAATCTCGTAAAGCCAGAACCAGAAGATAAGCCAGATAAATCCAATCGCGCCTGTTACGATAAACGCTTCCTGCCAGCCGTAGGTTATCGTCAGCCAGGGAACGGCAAGAGGGGCAACAATCGCGCCAACATTCGAGCCTGCGTTGAAGATGCCCGTTGCCAGCGCGCGTTCTTTCTTGGGGAACCATTCAGCGATAGTCTTGATGGCAGCCGGAAAATTGCCTGCTTCTCCGAAACCAAGAGCGAACCGCGCAGTCCCGAATCCAAACACTGTACGCGCAAGCGCATGCGCCATGGCCGCGATGCTCCAGATAACCATTGCGACAGAATATCCGATTTTTGTTCCCAGCACGTCCATCAGCCTGCCAACGATAAGCAACCCGATTGCATACGCCGCTTGAAATGCCGTTACGATGTATCCGTACTCTATTTCATTCCACCCGATTTCATGCTGAAGAGTCGGGGCAAGGATTCCCAGCACCTGCCTATCAATGTAATTGATTGTCGTCGCGAAAAACAACAACGCGCATATTGTCCAGCGATACCTTCCACCCGGCTTGAGGATGGCAGATTGAGGAACGGTGTTTGATTCTTGATTGCTCATAAATATAATTTTCCTTTTTCCTTATAGAAGCCTTCGAAAAACCAATCGAACTCTGACTTCTGTACTTAGATGAAGATGAAGTCTTTGAATTTTCATCAAAATTTAATGCTGAAGAAGTCGGAGTTCTGTTCTCTTGAGGTTTTGCAAAAGCTTCTTATACTTATTTGGGGTCATCTTGAATTATTGAAGTAGCGCTTGTGGTAAACTGCCACTCTACTCCTTGCAGTGTATCGTCTTCGGTTACAACGTCAACACGCCAGTTGTACACTGTTTGTTCAGCGAGATTGGCCGTGACGTACCATGTTTCTTTTCGATTTCCTGCAAAGGAGGGGATGCTATCTGTTCCAAAATACACATTATACGAAACTGCATTGCGCCCGCCAATCCATCGCAGCGTATTTGTTGAAGCAGGTACAACTATTCCTTTATTTGCAGGCGAGGGAATACTTGCAAACGGAAGAACCGCCGGCATCGTTTGTTCAGGGTTCCATTTTCCGTCAAATGTCCATTTCGCCGTGATGTTCTCAGGCGTTAGTGTATTCTCCGCAGTCTCTACATTATCCTTGAACCACGCATAATCTCCCCACTCGCGATGACAGTTGTAAAAGTAATGCCTGTCGCCCCACTGCCATTCTCTCGGGCTTGATGGAGGACGGAAAAAAGGACGGTCAGCCATGTTTGCAGAGAACCTGCAATTGATCAAGTAAATAGCCGCGTCAAGATGATTCCTTCCTAAGGGGAACCCCGAAACCCCATCAAAGAAAGAATTTGTGATAACAAATTTTTGGCTCTTGTCGTTGCTGCCATCGTGCCAGATGCTCGCGCTCGGCTTGTTGTGACCGAAAAATTTAGAATTAGTAATGTAGCACCACCCGCGCGGGCAAACGAAATCCACCCAGCCTTCAAAATAACAATCGGCGTGATAATACATGCCTGTTTGCTTATTCCACAAGCTCAGCGCATCACCCCCATCGGAAACGATATTGCAATGGAGAATGCTTGTCCGCGTTCCGAACCCGCGTACTGCAAACTGATGCTTGTTAAACGCGCCGTACAACGAACCGTAATTGTTATACACGGTGAGATTTGCGAGAATGACGTCGTTGGCGTTCGTATCTATATTCACCACGCCGGCTCCCCAATCGCTGCCGTTGTGGTCCCTGTTCCAGTTCTCGCGCAGCTCGGCATAGACAATTCTTGTCGTATCTTTATGCTCGCCTACCAGTGCGATGTTGCTTTTCCGAATGAATATTTTCTCGTTATACATTCCGTTCTTAATCAGGATGAGCCAGAGCCGTTCTCTGGTATCAGGAATTGCATCAATCGCGGCTTGAATCGAAGTAAATTGCCCGCTGCCATCCTTTGCCACAATAGCGTCAGCCCGCTCTTTCGCAACGAGGGAATGACTGAGGAAGATAACCATTAACCAAAATACACATGCCAACAATAAGCTATCCTTCGGTCGGGAGTAGAACTCCCTCCCAATTGTAATGTTGAGCTTTCTAAAAAGAAGCATTGTCATACCTGCGAAAGCAGGTATCCAATCATTATCTGTAGAAATCGAGAGAATGATTGGATTCCCGCCCGTCTTTGACGAGGTTCGCCAAAGGCGACCTTCGCGGGAATGACAAAAGAATACCGGTCCTGTAGGAAGTTCCAACTCCCGATCCGCCACAAAACAAAATTCTTTTACGGTATTATCCCTAGCTCCACTCTGCGTCCTCGCAGAGTGAAAAATACGATTTGGTTTCGTTGTTTCTGCGAGGACGCAGAAACGAGCAATCAGGCTTTTGGTGCAACCCATATTTTTCCTATAGTGCATCTTCACTTAATAATCACCGCTTCCTTGCTTGTATTCTTCCCAAACACAATCTGTTTGCCGGCATCATTGAGATTCACGTCCTTCACCAAAACATTCTTCGTCTTCTCTCCGAAGACAGAAAGAAACACCCCGGCATTCTGCGGGTACGTAACGCTTTTTAGTGTAATATTTGAACTTTGCTTGAGCGTCACAATTTCACCTTCTTCCGGGAAAAGCGAAACGTTCGTAAATGTAATGCTGTCTGTATCTATACAGAGCGCACCCTTCATCGCAGCGATGGAAACGTTTTCAAGAGAAATATTTTTCACCTGCATTTCCGGCAGCCCGTTGATTAATATCGCGCGGTTCGCGCCGGTGCAGACGATATTTTTGATAGAAAAATTTTGAAAGCGGGGCGTCCGGTCGTTTACCGGTTCGACTGTTTTCTCATCGCTTTTTTCTGTCGCAACGAACTCGGGGCTGCCTTCGCCGTAATACATATCGAACAAGAGCGCTTCGTTCCCAATCGCCCGCATCTGGATGCCGTCAATATAAATATTTTCAATCACTCCTCCCTTTCCACGCAAGGATTTAAACCGCAGC
>SCUC01000635.1 GCA_004322375.1 Bacteroidota bacterium | reverse complement strand
CCATCTTCCTTCGAGTATGCACAACAATCAGGTGAACTGACTTTGCGATGGGCGGAACGCTGCCTGAAACGTTTTCGTGAACGAGATGGTTTATATGGCTATTCACAGGCTTTGTTTGGTATCGTTCAAGGTAGTACATTTCCTGAACTGAGAAGAATCTCCGCCTTAGGCTTGATTTCTCTTGAATTTGACGGATATGCAATCGGTGGACTCGCAGTTGGCGAACCTGTAGAAACGATGTATGATTTAGTTTCCATTTGCACAGAATTGCTTCCAACTTCCAAGCCAAGGTATTTAATGGGAGTCGGAACGCCGGATAATCTCCTTGAAGCCATAGAGCGTGGCGTAGATATGTTCGATTGCGTGATGCCAACGAGAAATGCCCGTAACGGGATGATGTTCACATCGCATGGCGATATTAACATCAGGAACGCACAGCATAAGGACAATTTCGAACCGGTTGACAGTCATTGCAGCTGTTACACCTGCAGAAATTTCAGCCGCGCGTATATGCGGCATTTGTTCATGGCAAAAGAGATCTTAGGATTACAATTAGCGACTATACATAATTTGACTTTTTACCAGACCTTGATGCGAGAAGCCCGGCAAGCAATTGCGAGGGGTGAGTTCGCACAGTGGAAACGACAACGAGTAGCAACACAACAAGAAGAATTAACAGAATACATTTAACATTTATTGGAGAACCATTTGAACAGTATCGAACTAATAGCGATGGCGCAGCCCGGCGAGGGCGGCGGCAGCATGATCAGCACCTTAGTGATGTTTTCGCTCATCATTTTTATTTTTTATTTCATGATTATCCGTCCACAGCAAAAACGCCAGAAGGAACGGCAGCAATTGTTAGACGGCGTGAAGAAAGGAGATAAAATCATCTCCGTTGGCGGCATGCACGGTACGGTAATAGGGATTGAAGATAAAACCCTGCTTGTACAGATAGCCGATGACGTGAAAGTGAAGATGGAAAAAACTGCTGTCTCCACAATTGACCGCCCATCGGAAAATGCTGTGGGGAAAACGAGCTAATTATCTCTTAATTTTAGTTGTCAATAGCCTACGGCTCGTAGAGTGAATTGCCAATGGTCAATTGTGAACCAAATGACGAATGACCAATGACCAATGACAAAGAGCATAGTACAAAGTATGAAGAACCAAGAACAAAGAATAACGAACAGCAAGTAATGATATGGCTCATGATAAGACGAAATTCAGCTCGATAGATGAAGCGATAGAAGATCTTCGCAACGGTAAAATTGTTATCGTGGTTGATGATGAAGACCGTGAAAACGAAGGGGACATGATTCTAGCGGCAGAAAAATGCACTTCTCAATTGATGAATTTCATTATTAAAAAAGCCGGTGGAATCGTTTGCGTTGCGCTGACCGAGCATCGCGCAAAAGAGCTTGCGTTAGATTTGATGGTTGAAACAAATACTGCGTTGCATGAGACTCCCTTTACGGTTTCCATTGATTACATTCACGGGACCTCGACCGGAGTTTCCGCGCCTGATCGAAATGCAACCGTTCAAGCGTTGATTGATGTGAAGACCAAGGCGAGTGATTTAGCGCGCCCCGGACATATTTTTCCCTTACGCGCAATGGAGGGTGGAGTGCTTCGTCGAGCAGGACATACAGAGGCAGTTGTTGACCTCTGCCGTTTGGCAGGCTTGTTCCCCGCAGGGGTGCTGTGTGAAATTCTCAATGAGGATGGCACCATGGCTCGTTTAGATGAGCTTACAATTCTGGCGAAGCAACATTCCCTTAAAATGATAAGCGTGCGCAGCCTCATTGAATTCAGGATGCAACGTGAAAAGCTCGTTCAAAAAGTCGTTACCACTCCGTTGCCGACTCAATACGGAATCTTCGATGTCCATCTCTACCGGAGCGAAACGGATAACCACGAGCATGTTGCATTGGTAAAAGGAGAAATTTCTGCTTCTACACCGGTGTTGGTTCGCGTCCACTCCGAATGTTTAACGGGGGATGTGTTCGGCTCGGTACGGTGCGATTGCCACGATCAATTGAATGCTGCAATGAAACTTGTCGCGAAGGAGGGAAAAGGCGTCATTCTCTATATGCGACAGGAGGGGAGAGGTATCGGATTATCCAATAAATTAAAAGCATACAAGCTGCAAGATGAAGGATTGGATACAGTCGAAGCAAATGAGAAACTCGGCTTTCGGGCAGATCTGCGCGACTATGGTATCGGCGCGCAGATACTACGTGATCTGGGGGTAGGGA
>SCUC01000634.1 GCA_004322375.1 Bacteroidota bacterium | reverse complement strand
TAAAATAATGTTTGACTGTCCATTGCCCATACGACTGATTCCGTGTTATCAATTCTCTCTCGCATGATGTCCCCATCATCCATGTTCATGATTTGAAGAACATAATTTTCGGAGCCGTTCGTATCCACAGAGAATGCAAGCCACTCATCATCCGGACTCACCTCCATAGCAGAGACTCTAAAAAATCTGTATCCTTTCGACATTTCATTCTGGTCGAAATAGACTTCTTCTTTCGCATCTATTGTTTTCTTTTTTCTGCAGTAGATGGGATACTGCTTTCCTTTTTCTGTTCGGGTGTAGTACCAATATTCGCCCTGTCTATAGGGCGGGTCCTGGTCTGTTTCCTTTATTCGGCTGATCATTTCGTTGTACAAGGTCTCCTGCAGCGCTTCGGTAGGCTTCATCATCGCGTCGGTATATACATTCTCGTCAGTCAGATATTGAATGATTTCCAGATTTTTCCTATCCACATCGCGAAGCCAATAATAATTGTCAACTCGCACATCGCCGTGCAATGTATCCGCCTTGGGGATTTTTTTGGCGACTGGAGGCTTGGGTGTTTCACTCTTGATGTTGTTCATAGAAGCAGATATAATAATAACTGCTAACAATCCAATAATGGTTCTCATAGGTACCTTAAATAATAATTAATTAACAGAATATTCAATCAACTCTTTCGCGCTCTGGAGACCGGCATCAGTAACTTCTTCACCGCTCATTAAGCGCGCGACTTCAGTAATTCGTTCTTTCTTGTTCAAGGTTCTCACCCGTGTGGTTGCTCGTTTATCGTCTTCAATTTTCTCAACGACATAATGGGTATCGGCAAATCCTGCAATTTGAGGAAGATGCGTTATGGCAATCACTTGATGACGCTTTGCAAGCTCTTTCATTGCCGTTCCAACAGATTGAGCGATTCTTCCGCTTATCCCGACGTCAATTTCATCAAAAATAAGCAATGGCACATCATCTTTTCCAGCTAAATCCATTTTGAGCGAAAGCATTACACGGGATATTTCTCCACCCGACGCCACCTTACTCAGAGGTTTTGGAGATTCGCCGACATTGGTGGAGATAAAGAACTCCACATCGTCAATCCCTTTTGACGAAGAGCGAAATTGTTGCTTGCCGATTGTAACAAACGCATGGTCAGCTTGAGCGACTTCCTGCCGCGAAATTTTCGTTTCGAACCGCGCAGATTGTATTCCTAATTTACCAAGCGTTTGAATCACGCTTTTGTTGAGTTTTTTCGCTCCCTCCTCTCGCCGCTTCGATAGCTGTTGCGCCAATTCCGAGCAGAGCGCTTTCGCCCCTGACAAATCTTTATCTAACCGCGCAATCTCCGCTTCGAAATTCTCCGCCAAGGCGAGCTCCTTTTCAGCTTTTTCCCGGTGTTGAATGACAGATTCAAGCGTACCGCCATATTTTTTTTTCAACAACGAAATTTGCCCAAGCCGGATTCTAATTTCTTCTAACCGTTCCGGCTTAAATTCAATCTTTGCGCGGTATTCACGTACGAAGGTCGCCAGCTCGTCAATAATTGAACGGGCGGATTCAACTTCTTTGCCAGCCGCGTTGAACGAATCATCTATTGTTCGTAAGAGATCAACATGCTTTGCGATTTGTCCGAGCGTGTCGTTTGCAGATTGCTCTCCGTCATACAGCAATTCATATACCTGATTGCTCTCAAGAGCGAGACGTTCCGAGTTTTCCAAAATGTTCCTCTCGCGCTCAAGCTGTTCTTCTTCACCAACGAGTGGATTAACCGCATTAATCTCATGTACCTGAAATTCAAACAACGCGCGCTTTTCTTCAAGCTGCTGTTTTTTCGCGAATAATTCCTTTTTCTCATTTAAAAGGGAACTTGCCTGAGAAAAAGCTTTTCCAAACTCCTCAAGGTTGGAGTGTAATCCGCAATAATCATCTAACATTTCTATGTGTGTTTCCGTCCTCAACAATGATTGATGCTCATGCTGTCCGTGTAAATCCACAAGCATGTCGCCAACCTGTTTAAGTATGCTCATCGTCGCGGGGGAATCATTGATAAAACACCTGCTCTGGCTTTTCAGTGAAATCTCCCTCCGAAGAATTAAGGCGTCAGAGTTTTCGAATTCATGTTCTAAAAGAAAATTTTTTATTTTTTGTAATTGTTGAATATCAAAGATACCTTCAACAACCGCCTTATCGCTCCCCTTCCGTACTACGTTGCTATCTGCCCGTTCTCCCAAAATCATACTGAGCGCATCAATGATAATTGATTTTCCCGCTCCGGTTTCGCCCGTAAAGATGGTTAACCCTTTGTCGAATTCGACATTCAGCTCATTGATGAGAGCATAATTCTTGATGTATAGGGATTTGAGCATCAGGGTAAGCTTGTTGAATGTAAGAATTTTTTTGATATTTCAACACAATTCCAACATCATTCGACCATTATCAAATCCGGAATTTCTTTCAAAATACCATGATAGTATGACATTTGGTAAAATTCTTCAATGCTTGATAGAGCATTAGCATCTAACAGGTACGATACATCACGTGATTGCAACGCATCAACATACGGAGCATCTGTCATAAGCGTCTGGAGTGGTTCTTTTGATAAATTGCCCTCCTTGGTGACCCAGAAGCCATGAACATACGCCATAGTAGTCATATCAGACCACTCGTCCACCAGATCAAGCTTGTTTGCATGGTCAGACCAACGCACACATTCATCCCCGACAAGGAGAACACTATCGGCTTTATGAATTACATCGGTGGTAAGCGATTGTACGGCTACTAACTGTGGAGAGATATCGAATTTTTCTGCTAGAATAATTTTGGCAAGGATTACTTCGGATGTAAATTCAGGATTGATGGCGAGTGTCTCGATATTTCTCAAATCGTCGCGAAAATGCAGCTCGATAATG
Source organism: Bacteroidota bacterium (assembly GCA_004322375.1). Classification (GTDB taxonomy): domain Bacteria; phylum Bacteroidota; class Ignavibacteria; order UBA10030; family SZUA-254; genus FW602-bin19. The sequence continues at coordinate 717 of SCUC01000634.1, read as the reverse complement.
CCGCTTTCTCCTGTGGAAGCGACACAAATCTCGTTCACAATTCTCAACTGTGATGAATGCTTTGCATATTCTATGGGGGATAAAAAAGCTCCGTCAAGTTCATCTTGAAGGAGCTTTAATACAAGCCTGGTAGCTACGTCTTGAACAAGCTCAAACCGGAGCGAAGAATCGGGCGTTTGTTTTCGTAGAGCGCTTACAACCGGCTGCGCATACGAATGCTTGATAATCCCGAGTTTCTTAACCATTATGCAGATGTTTTTGCGCGGACGCTCTTCGCAGCGAGCTCACGAATGTAATAGAGCTTCGCGCGGCGAACTTTTCCTTGCTTCACAATATCTATTTTCGCGATTCTGGGCGAGTGAAGCGGGAAGATACGTTCCACGCCAACGCCATCGGATATTTTTCTCACGGTGAAGGTGGCGCCCATACCGCTTCCGCGGCGCGCCATCACAACGCCCTGATATTGCTGGATGCGCTCTTTGTCGCCTTCAATAACGCGGACATGCACATTAATCGTATCGCCCGGCTTGAATGAAGGCAGATCCGTTTTCATTTGCATTGCTTCTACAAGTTTTAATTTTTCCATGTGGTTCTCCTTTGTTCTTGATACTAAATTTTTTAGGGGGACGGGACAGGAATCCCGTCCTACCATTATGATAATAAATCGTTTCTTCGAGTTTTTGTTCGTTCAATTCGCTGTTGGCGGCGCCATTGCTC
>SCUC01000068.1 GCA_004322375.1 Bacteroidota bacterium | reverse complement strand
CCTACAAGGATGTCTGGGTTATGGATATTGACAGCCGGCTGTCGTACGATTCATCATACAACGAGGTGAAACGAGCCGCCATGCAGCAGCTTCTTCTCGCGATGAAACAAATGCCCGAAATCGAAAACGTTGCCGCATGGGCGATGCCTCCATATTCTAATTCTCAATCGTCATGGTCAAACGTAGTTGACGGTAGAGAAGTTCGTACCAGGATTAATCATGGTTCAGAAGAAGCGAAGGATGTGCTTGGGCTTCAAATGGTAGAAGGCAGATGGTTCGAGCCGGGCGATAAAGCGCTTAACTGGAAACCGCTTGTCATTAATAATTACTTTTCTAAAGAACGCTTTGGAAACGCGAGCCCGCTCGGGAAAGATCCTTTTAAGGGGGAACGTCACAAAGAATCCGGCGATAACGATTACAGGGTTATAGGCGTAGTGTCGGAATTTCGGAAAGATGGAGAATTTTCAGAACCGATGAACCATAGTTTTGAATATCTCGACATCGAAAAAACAACACAAGTCGTTTCTTCGACCCTTCTTCTTAAAATGCAGCCGGGCACCGAGCTTGCTTTTGAAGAAAAGCTCGTGAAAACATTGGAAGCGGTAGCGAAAGATTGGTCATTTGATGTGAAGCCCCTCGAAGATATGCGGAAAGCGGACTTTAAGCCGAGAATTACTTCGATGATTGTGATAGGATTGATTGCAGGATTTTTATTGCTGATGGTTGCCCTAGGACTTATCGGGGTGTTGTGGCAAAATGTATCGCGGCGAACGCAAGAAATAGGATTGCGTCGCGCGCTCGGCAGCACGGAAAAGAAGATGTACGGACAGATTATCGGCGAGCTGCTCGTGTTGACGACATTCGGGTTGCTCATTGGCGCTTTTATCATTGTCCAGTTTCCCCTACTTGAGCTAATAAATTTTGTGCCTCCCTCTATTTACGTCGAAGGATTTCTTGTTTCCGTTATCTTGATGTATCTTCTCACCTTCTTTTCAGCCCTGTACCCGAGCTGGCTGACGATGGGAATTGAGCCGGCAGAAGCATTACATTATGAGTGAATCTAGGTTTCAGGTTTCAAGTTGTTGTTGCGGTTCGGTTGCAGATGTGTACATGAATCCTGATGCTTGAAACCTGAAACATTTCATCTCTTTGCATTTATCGGGCGCATACACTACCTTATCAGATAATGAAACCTTCAATTCTTATTGTTGATGACGATGCTTCTGTTGTCACCTCTCTTACCTTACTGCTCAAGCAGGCAGGGTATCACTCACGCTCTGTGGCGACGCCTGCCGAGGCGGTAGCAACGTTGCGCGAGCAACAAATCGCGCTGGTCTTGCAGGATATGAACTTTTCGCGCCAGACAACCGGTCAGGAAGGATTGGCTCTGCTAAAACAAATTAAAGCCCTGAAACCGGAAGTTCCTGTCATTTTAATCACGGCATGGGGCTCCATTGCGCTGGCTGTTCTGGGAATTAAATCCGGCGCGTCCGATTTTATCACGAAGCCCTGGTCGAATGAACAAATTCTTCAGTCGGTGCAAACTGCTTTAGGGTTAGCTGCTGTTACCACAAATCATAAGCAACAGTCGCTCTCACGCGAAGAGTTAGATAAGCAGTATGATTTTTCATCCATTATCGGAAGCGATGCGAAGCTTCTGCAAATTTTAGAAATTATCGGGAGAGTGAGCAGCACCAATGCGTCTGTTCTTATCACAGGGGAAAGCGGCACAGGAAAAGAACTGATAGCGGAAGCGATACACAACAACAGTCCACGCAAAGCTCGCCCGTTCGTCAAGGTCAACCTGGGAGGAATTTCACCAACCTTGTTCGAAAGCGAGATGTTCGGTCATATTAAAGGAGCGTTTACCGATGCAAGACAGGACCGCAAAGGAAGATTTGAAATTGCTCATGGGGGGACAATTTTTTTGGACGAAATCGGCGACCTTGACGCCGGATGCCAGGTAAAGCTGCTGCGGGTTCTTCAAGACCGCACGTATGAAGTTCTCGGCTCAAGCACACCGCGAACGGTAAACACCCGCGTTATTTCCGCGACAAATGCAAACCTGGCAGGATTGATAGAGCAAGGCGAGTTCCGGGAAGATTTATTATACCGTCTTAATCTTATTGCCGTGCATCTTCCGCCCCTGCGTGAGCGGAGCGGGGACATCCCTGCGCTTGTTAATCATTTCGTCGGGAAAATAGCAAGTGTGTATCGAAGGAACGATATCACTGTAAGCAGTGAAGCTCTCCACTGGCTTAAGCAGCTAACATGGCATGGCAATATTCGTCAACTGAAGCAACTCATTGAGCGTGCAGTGTTGATGACACAAAACAATACGCTCGATGTCGCGGATTTTTCTGCCCCGCTCTCTATGGAAAAAATTAAAGCCGGCAAAGAAGCTTTTACCCCGGCAGGCGGAATGACACTGGAAGAGATGGAGCGGGAAATGATACAAAAAAGCATGCAGATGCATAACGGAAATATCAGCAAGGTGGCGGAGGCATTAGGGTTGAGCCGTGCGGCATTGTACCGGAGGCTGGAGAAATTCGGAATCGCACCGTGAGCTTGCGGCGTAAATTTGTCTTGTATCTTCTCTTTCTTCACGGCGTTTTTGCCGCGGTTGCTGTCGCGCTGCTCTGGAATAACAGGCTGTGGCTGATTGCCGTTGAGGCTTTTTTTGTTCTCTCCTTCCTGATAGCGCTTCGATTGTTTCGCGCGATTTTCCGTCCGTTGGAGCTTCTTGCGATGGGGGTTGACGTGATGAAAGACCAGGATTTTTCCACCCGGCTTCGTACCGTCGGGCAGCCTGAAATGGATCCCCTGATTGAAGTGTATAACCGGATGGCTGACCACCTGCGGCAGGAACGCATCCGGCTTCAGGAACAACAGTTTTTCCTCGAAAAAGTTTTGAACGTCTCCCCCTCCGCAATTATCATGCTCGATTATGATGCGCGTATTTCATACGTAAATCCAGCGGCAGAATCCCTCCTCTCCATGGAAGTTTCGCAGCTCAACGGTAAGAGGTTCGATGAAATCAATTCACAAGTTCTTCATACGCTTGCAGGGTTACCGATAGGAGATTCTGTGGTGATCCCGCTGCGGGGCGTCAGGAAAATCAAATGTTATAAATCCAGCTTTGTTGACCGCGGATTCCAACGCACATTTTTTCTTATCGAGGAGCTTACCGAAGAATTGCGGCGCACGGAAAAAGCGGCGTACGACAAGCTCATCCGTATGCTTTCACACGAAGTGAATAACTCCATCGGCGCGGCAAATTCTCTGCTTCATTCCTGTCTTCACTACAAAGAGCAATTGCGGGAAGAGGATAAAACGGACTTCCAGACCGCTATTTCGGTCGCTATTTCGCGTACAGAGCATCTCAACTCGTTTATGAAAAGCTTTGCCGATATTGTGAAGCTGCCGCTCCCGCACAGGGAGCGCGCCGATATTCGCGAGCTGGTTGAGCAAACAGTTGCTTTGATGAAAGCGGAGTTGGACCAGAGAAATATTACCGTCAGATGGGAGCTCAACCATGAGCCGAAGTCTATTCTTATGGACAGGCACCAAATCGAGCAGGTCCTGTTGAATATACTTAAGAACGCGATGGAGGCGATAAAAACAAATGGTACGATAACCATCAGACTCGAACATGCAGGGAATAGAACTCTTCTTTCAATCGAAGATACCGGCGGAGGCATCAGCTCCGACGTACGCCAGCATCTCTTTACGCCGTTTTACAGCACAAAAGAACACGGGCAGGGAATCGGGTTAACGCTGGTGCAGGAAATTCTATCCAACCACAAATTCGAGTTTTCA
>SCUC01000633.1 GCA_004322375.1 Bacteroidota bacterium | reverse complement strand
TGGGGACTGTTCTTGATTTATACGAGTATCCCGATTTACCGCACGAGATTCAAAATATCAAGAATCCTGATATTATCGAGAGAATTCACCGCGAATATATCGAGGCGGGTTCGGAGATCATCGAGACGAATACGTTTTCTGCGAACAGGCTGCGGCTTTCCCAGTTTCATCTTCAAGATAGACTTCAAGAAATCAACACAGCAGGAGTAGAAATTGCGCGGCGGGCGGCGAATGATAATGTGTATGTCGCCGGAGCGGTAGGTCCGACCGGGATGTTGCTTGAGCCGATAGGCAAGATAAAAAAGCAACAAGCGCGGGACGCGTTCAAAGAACAGATTGAAATTTTGGTTAATGCGGGGGTTGATCTCATCATGCTGGAAACGTTTGTCAGCGTGCAGGAGCTTGATGAAGCTCTTACTATTGCAAAGGAACTGACCGATCTCCCGATTATCGCACAAAAAGCATTTGCAGAAGATGGCGCCATCCTTAATGGCTCGTATCCCATCGAAGTCATTGAACATTTGATTGAACTTGGCGCAGACGTTGTTGGCGCAAATTGCACCGTTGGTCCACAACGGATGTTCAGTATTATTCGAAACGTTCATAAGGAGGGGGTAATACTTGCGGCGCAGCCTGCCGCCGGCATTCCAACGCTGCTTAACGGTCGTTCAATTTATCATACGACGCCGGAATATCTTGCCGCGTACGCAAAAGAGCTCGTCGAGTCGGGAGTTACATTGATCGGGGCGTGCTGCGGCTCAACGCCCGCGCATATTCGCGCTATTGCAGATACGGTACGCGGGATGAAGGTAGGAAAACCTGCGCAAAAAATTGAAATCAAGACATCCGGACAGCGACAGGTTGAGCCCGAACCACGATATTATGTCGAAACCGCCCGGTGGTCGAAGTTTGGTCGGAATATCGGGAAAAAATTTTTAACGACAGTGGAACTAGATATTCCTCGCGGCGTGGATATGACATCGGTTCTCGAAGGCGCGCAATATTGTTTCGAGCGGAAGGTTGACGCTGTCAATATAACAGAAGGCGCACGCGCACGTTTGCGCATGAGTTCCATTGCCCTTTCAACGATCGTACAACAACGTGTCGGAATTGAGACGATGTGTCACCGGGCATCGCGCGATCACAATTTAATCGGACTGCAGGCTGAATTGCTCGGTGCGCACGCCCTGGGGCTGCGAAACATTCTTTGTGTTACCGGCGACCCGGCAGGTATAGGCGACTATCCTCATGCCACATCCGTATTTGATGTTGATTCCGTGGGACTGATACGCGCGGTAAGCTCGATGAATCGCGGCACAGATATTATGGGGAATCCCATTGGCCAGCCGACCTGGTTTACCATTGCCTGCGCGGCAAATCCATGCGCAGATGATATGGACGCAGAAATAGAAAAGCTGGAACGGAAGGTAGAAGCGGGCGCGCATATAGCGTTTACCCAGCCGTTATTTGAAATGAGGACGTTAGAAACGTTTCTTCAACGCATTAAACATTTGAAGCTGCCCATCATGCTGGGCGTTATCCCATTACGAAGCTACAAGCACTCTGAATTTCTGCATCATGAAGTTCCCGGAATGAGGATTCCTGATAACATTCGCGAAACAATGAGGACGGCAGGCAACAACGCTTCAAAAGTAGGGATAAGGCTTTCTCAGGAATTCATGAAGGAAGCAAAATCGTTTGTCGCGGGAATATACATGATGCCGCCATTTCAAAAGTATCATGTAGTGGATGAATTGCTGTCAGTGATTTGAAAATTGCAGTAGAGACGCCCCGCCGGGGCGTCTCTACGATGTCATATATGTCATTTTATAAAAACAAATATCTCATTGAAACCACGCGATTACGAGGATATGATTATTCGTCGGCTGGAATGTATTTTGTGACAATCTGCACAAAAAGCATGATTTGCTATTTTGGTGAAATCAAAAATGGTGAAATGTGCTTAAACGATATAGGCAGTATTGTTGCAGGGGAGTGGCAACGAACGCCGGAAATTCGCCCTAATATTGATTTGGATGAGTGGATCGTGATGCCAAATCATATTCACGGAATTATTGTCATCAAGGATTCTGTAGAGACGCCTCGGCGGGGCGTCTCTACAACATGGAAACCAAATTCATTAGGCTCAATTGTTAATCAAATTAAATCTGTTTCTACGAAACGAATTCACTCAGCAGGGTACCAAGAATTTGCATGGCAACCGAGATTTTATGACCATATCATTAGGAATGAACGCGAACGAGAAAGGATACGAACATATATCCGAAATAATCCGACAAAATGGGAGAAGGAGAAATTTGAAACCGATGCAAATTGTTTTCTGGAGAATGGGTTTCGGGCTTGAATAGCAATTTAGTACAACACATAGTTAGTGTTTCCCACCTTCTCTACACCAAAGGCTTTGTCTCCGCCACCGATGGGAACGTGAGCGCGAGATTAGAGAATGGCAATTTCCTCACAACCCGTTCTGGTATTAATAAAGGAACGGTCATCGAGGAAGATATTCTTGAGGTGGATATACATGGAAACATTGTCATCGGCAGTCAGCAATCGGCAATCAGCACTAGTAAGCCATCAACCGAGATAGGAATGCACCTGTTCATCTACAAGAACCGCCCCGATGTGAACGCAGTTGTTCATGCACATCCGGTGTATGCGACGGGGTTTGCAGCGGCACGTCAACCCCTTGTAAGCTGTGTGTTCCCTGAAGTGATTGTCGGGTTAGGAGCTATTCCCCTTGCTGAATATGCCACACCGTCAACGGAAGAGGTCGCGCAATCGCTTGCGCCATACGTGAACAGTGCCGACGCGATATTACTTGCCAATCATGGCGTTGTGACGTACGGGAAGGATATTTGGGACGCTTATTATAAAATGGAGAAGGTGGAACATGCCGCTCAAATTACATTTGTTGCCCGCATGTTGGGCGGTGAGAAACGTCTCACCCGGGAGGAGGTTGAAAAGTTGAGCGCGATTAGCAATCAATCATACGGAAAAGATTTTTCACAAAAGATTTCTTGTGTAAAAGATGCAGCTTCAAGTGAAGATACGCTCTCATTGGTCAGGCAGATGCTGAGGGGATAAAACGTGTCTGTGTAAATCTTACATCACCCTTTCCCCGAAGCAATCTTTTTAAGCTGTTCAACAGTTGCAGGTGTAACGGTTACATTCCACAACGGCTTTTTGATTTGGCTTAACAGTCCGATTCGGTCGCCATTGAAGCTCCAGATAATACCACGTGCATTATCCATCGAGAGCTCAAAGTATTGCCTTCCTTCGCACTTGAAACGACCTAATGGAGGGAGAGAATACTCTTTAATTTCCGAGCCGTCTATGACTACACGCACCCAAACAGTTTCTACAGCAGAGCCTTCCAGAATAAGCGTATCGAGGCGCAGGAGGGTATCCGCCCCGCCTGCGATAAAGGGAGATTGATGCGAGTCAGACACCGTAGTTTCCCATTGCTTTACAACATCAGAAAATTTTACTTCCTGGGCTGAGGGAGTTGTTGTATCCCGCCGGGTCCAAAACAATAACGCAAGAAAGCTTGCAAGAACAACAATCGTGGTAAGCAGAAGAGTGACAAATTGATGACTTCGTTTTGGTTTGAGA
>SCUC01000632.1 GCA_004322375.1 Bacteroidota bacterium | reverse complement strand
TCTTTGTTCTCCTCGGTTGCAACAACGGTAACGATAAAAACATTACAGCCTCCGGCACAATCGAAGCCACTCAAGTTACCGTAAGCTCTAAAGTAGTGGGGGAAATTAAACGACTTAGGGTTGACGAAGGTTCTTCCGTAAGTGGAGGAGATACTCTTGTCGAAATTAATCATGATTTGCAGGATATTGAATTACGTCAAGCGGAAGCAAACTTTCAAGCGACAGAAGCCCAATATCGTTTAATCTTGAAGGGAGCAAGGCAGGAAGATTTGCTCCAGGCGGACGCGAATCTTCAAAATGCTAAAAATGATTACGAGCGCATTGAAGGATTGTTCAAAGAAAAAAGCGTAACGCAAAAACAATTTGATGACGCGAAAACCCGCCTCGTTGTCGCCGAGCAAACGTACGAAAAGCTCAGACGCGGCGCACGGTCTGAAGAAATTGAAACAGCCCTTGCGCGACGAGAACAAGCGCGCGCGGCAGTTGATGCGATTCAAAAACGTATTCGCGATGCTACAGTCATTTCTCCTTGTGATGGTATCGTTACTCAAAAAATTGTCGAGGAGGGTGAAAACGTGATGACGGGTGGGGCGTTAGTCCGGATTACCCAATTGAATAAAGTTCATCTGATGATTTATGTAACGGAAGTCGAATTAGCGCGCGTCAAAATTGGTCAAGCTGCGAAAGTGTCTATTGACGCGTTTCCGAACAGGACATTTGAAGGTAAAATAATGTACATCTCCCCCAACGCAGAATTCACTCCCAAAAATGTTCAAACAAAAGACGATAGAACGAAGCTGGTATTCGGCGTAAAAATAGAAATTCCCAACGAAGACCAAACCCTCAAGCCCGGCATGCCGGCAGATGCTTCGCTTCAATGAAAAATATTAGAGGACAACAATTTTTTCACTATGCTGTCATGTTAAAGAGGTTATCCGAAAACCTCTCTAGGTGTCATTCTGAATCCCGTTTCGTATCACTTATCAGCGAAACGGGATGAAGAATCCAGAAATCTTGAATAGAATGCAAAATTAAAGGCGGTGTCCGCCTGAGGCGGATTCGCTCCGCTCAGAATGACACAGTTGTTGGTTTTCTGTAGTCTCACGCACCATACCCGATAATGAACGCAAAATAGTAATCTCCATTGAACCCCATCATTGAAATACAAAACCTCTCCAAATCATTCGTGGATATTCACGCCGTTAAGGAATTGCGATTAGAAATCCAGAGCGGAGAAATGTTCGGCATTGTTGGTCCTGATGGAGCGGGGAAAACGACGACTTTCAGAATGTTATGCGGCATTATCCCTCCCACAAGCGGAACGGCGACAATCCTTGGTTGTGATTTGCTTAAAGAAACCAAAAAGATTCGCACGCAAATCGGATATCTCTCCCAGCGGTTCAGTCTCTACGGTGATTTAACCATTGATGAAAACATCGAATTCTTTGCTGAAATCCACGAGGTAAGCAACTATAAAGAGAGGAGAGAAGAACTCTTGGAATTTACTCGCTTGACTCCATTCAGAACACGACTTGCGGAGCATCTCTCCGGTGGAATGAAACAAAAGCTAGCGCTAGTGTGTACGCTTATTCACCAGCCCAAAATAATTTTTCTTGATGAGCCTACAACAGGCGTTGACCCGGTTTCGAGGCGCGATTTTTGGAGAATTCTCTCAAGCCTTCTCAAGCAGAACATCACCATCGTCATGAGCACGCCATACCTCGATGAGGCGGAACGCTGCAACCGCGTCGCGATGATGCACGAAGGGAACATCATGGTGGTTGATACGACGCAAAACATCAGGGGAATGATGAAGGGTGAAGTCCTTGAGATTGTCTGCGATGATTTTCAACATGCGCCGGATATATTGAAAGAATTATCATTTGTTCACGGCGTGCAAACGTTTGGAGACCGCTTAAATGTTATTGTAGATGATTCGCGAAAACAGTTTGATGAACTTCAACAGCGTATGCATGAGAATAACATCACAATCACCGATTGGAGAACGATCAGCCCCTCGCTTGAGAATGTTTTTATTTCCCTTTTGTCTCAACATCGTGTTGTGAAAGAGCGAGAATGACGTACGCCATCGAAGTCGAAAATCTTACAAAGAAATTTGGCGGCTTCACAGCTGTGGATAGTATCAGTTTCTCAGTTGAGCGAGGTGAAATCTTCGGGTTTCTCGG
>SCUC01000631.1 GCA_004322375.1 Bacteroidota bacterium | reverse complement strand
TCCAAATCCCAATTTTTGACAACGATTGGAATAAGGGTGTTGGCATTGGAATTTATTTGTGATTTGAGTATTGTAACTTAAAATTTACATATCTATGAATTTAGATTATTTTTATTGTCCGCCTGAAAATATCAAGGACGACCAGGTAGTAGTAGAAGGAGAAGAATTTGCCCATCTGACACACGTGATGCGAAAGCGGGAGGGTGACATGATACGCGTCGTTAACGGAAAAGGCATTGCCTACGATGTTGAGCTTGTTTCTCTGAAAAAAAAAGCTGCCGAGGGGAAAATAAGAGAATCGTATGTTCATCATAACGAAGCCCGGCAACAGATTACAGTTGCAGTCGGGTTGCTGAAAAATCCTCACCGGTTCGATTTTCTCATTGAGAAAGTAACGGAGCTTGGTGTAACAACAATTATCCCGCTGACAACTTCCCGGACAATTCCTTCCCATACAAAAATCGAACGCTGGCAGAAACTGGCGCTCTCTGCAATGAAGCAATCGTGCCGCTCGTTTCTTCCCGCCATTAGCGAAGCGATGGCACTGGAAGAATTATTACGTACGAGTGAGCGTTATTCCCGGAAGATTCTGTTTCATGAAAAAGCTGAACATGATTTTACCAAAGAACCGAACGCTGCTGATTCAACGCTACTGCTCATTGGTCCCGAAGGAGGGTTTAGCGATGAGGAGGTTGACCTTTGTGTTCAAAAAGGATTTCTTGCATGCTCATTGGGAGAACGAAGATTAAGAACGGAAACCGCAGCAATAGTAGGGGCAGCAATGGCGATGCTAAAGGGGTAATGTAGCAATTTATGTAAATTTAAAGTCACACTTTAAATTTACATAAATTCGGTTCTTAAGCGGATTGAGAAATATAGGTTAAAAAATTTTGTTCTTTCTCAAAACGCTCCGGACAGCTCCCTCGCTGCCTGGAAAGCCATTTCAATTAAAGGTTCTTTAGGCGGTCACAGACTATTTTCCAGGAACTGTTTACTTTGAGCGAAGCATGATTTGCAGTGTTATGATAACCGAGGTCCTTATATAGCATCGTTGAGACAGGAGAGTATCACGTTTCTTGAATAACAAAATTGGAACTCTTGATTGTACATAGGTTAGAAGTAACTGATCTGAACCACTCCCGTCCCGCTCAAAGCGGGACGGGAGGAGCGAAGGATCTCCAGTCTTTTTTTTCTAGGAGTGGAGATTCTTCCCCCGTCCGGCTTAGACAGGACGGGATCAGGGTAACAGTCCAATGAACACATTGGACTGGGAGTAACGAGAAACTACGTTTTGCTACTATGCTACCACCGCATTCAACATCACTCATGGTTCTCACAAAATAAACAGGGAGAGAACATAATCACCTTCAACATAATACGCTCTGTATGACAGTATGAGAGGTGAGGGACAAGAGATACCGGCATTCAAACGCTTGTATCTGTTATCCGGTGTAGTTAGTTATACGTACATGCTTAGCATTAAAGGCTGTTTAATGCTGTTGCAATTGCAGATGATTTTGGCGCTTGATAATCACCTGCATAGACAATGGTAAACCTGTCTGATAGTCTATCAACGGCTGGTTTTCCATTCTCGATGGGAGTAATAGAGACGATTGAATGGCCTGCTTGAGCGCGAAGGAACTGCATTGTTTCCTTCACTACCCAGCTCCCTTCCGGAGTCTTCGCTAGATCATTAATGACGATTTGATCGCCAACGCTATGCTGCTTTTGCTCTGACATTGTTTCTCACCACCTTTCTCATACCTACATTGTCACACAGAGCGCGAATCTTACTTGAGTCTGTTGCCGTGAATGATATCACGGCGAATTTTTTGTACAGTCAAAAATAAAAAAGATAAGAAGAAGATACAATAGGGTAATGGCTGTAATTTTTTTTCTGCAATATTCTACCTATGCAGTGAGCGCGATGTATTAGAGTGATTTGCCTATGTGTGCCTTGATGGAGAGTGGACAGAAGAGTGTGGACAGCGTGGATAGGACGGGAGTCCTGTCCTACCATTTTTTTATTTTATTATCCCGGTATAAGAGAGAGCAAAAATTGTTACAAAAATCCAGCCGAGCACCTTGTGCGCTCTATAATAGAGCCATGTATATTTGGCATCATGTTTCGG
>SCUC01000630.1 GCA_004322375.1 Bacteroidota bacterium | reverse complement strand
CGGAAGGGATGGGAATTGATTTCAATTATTTTTCCATAATCTGCCGCCGCGTCAATGATTTCTTTCATGTTGACCGGGTACCCATCCCGCTCTAAGAGCAAACGCCCTGTCGGATGACCAAGCATTGTAACATATTTATTTTTCAATGCTTTAATAATTCTTTTTGTCGCTTCTGCCTCTGTCATTTTGAACTTGCTGTGAACGGAAACAACAACATAATCGAATCCAGCAAGCACTTTATCGCTCCAATCAAGCGAGCCATCCGGTAAAATGTCGCATTCTGTACCTTTGAAGAGGCGGAAGTTCTTAAACCCCTTATTTAGTTGTTCGATTTCTTTGAACTGTTGTTTCACTTTTTCTTCACTTAATCCGCCGGCATAGGCGGCAATTTTGCTGTGGTCGGCAATGCCGAGATACTCCCAGCCCAATTTCATCGTCACTTCTGCCATTTCCAGGAGGGTATTTGCGCCATCGCTGTACGTTGTATGGCAATGGAATGTTCCTCTGATATCTTCATCTTGAACGAGGGAAGGCAGCTTCTCGTTCTCAGCAGCCTCGAACTCGCCCATGTTTTCGCGCAGTTCCGAAGGGATGTAGGCTAAATCAAGAGCTTGATAGATATCTGCTTCGGTTTTACATTTAACGATACGTTTCGCTTTTCCTCTTTTTTCCTCTGAGTCAAGTTCAGAAAAACCGTACTCGTTCAGGCTCCAGCCATATTTTTTTGCCCGCGAGCGCATTTCGATATTATGTTCTTTGCTGCCCGTGAAATAATTCAGCGCAAACGGGAATTCATCATCGCTCACAACGCGTAAATCGCAATTGATGGATGAGTTCAAGAAGACGCTCGATTTTGTTTCCCCGTTCGCGATAATTTTCTCAACATCCGGATGCGAGGTAAAGACATCCATGATTTTTTTTACGTCGGATTTTTTCGAGCTCACCAGAATGTCAATATCCCCGATAATTTCCTTGCGGCGACGAAGGCTGCCTGCAACCTCGCACTGAATTACTGCTTTATGCTCCTTTAATGGTAGAAGGATTCGGTCGGCGGCCGTTCTAGCTTTCGAGTAGAGGTGCTTGTCAACGTGCTTTTTAAGCATCTCGATTCCGGAAAGAATATTTTCTTCAGATTTTTCTCCGAAGCCTTCAAGGGTAGCAAGCTTGTGCTGCTCACATGCCGCTTTCAGTTCTTCAACCGATTTAATATTTAATTTTTCATAAAGGATTTTTATTCTTTTGGGTCCCAAGCCTTGAATACGCACCATGCCAAGCAAGCCGGGAGGGAGCGATGCTTTCAATTTTTCATACACCTTCAAGTTTCCTGTTGTAACAAGCTCGGTAATGTCTTCACTCAGGCTTTGTCCTATCCCTTTTATCTTACGGATTTCTCCCGTTTTGACTAAGTCATCAATGCTATGGGTGAGCGCTCCAATAGTTCTAGCGGCATTGTGAAAAGCCCTGCATTTGAATGGGTTTTCCCCTTTTAATTCAAAGAGGGTTCCCATCTCATCGAGGATGTCTGCAACTTGTTGTTTGTCCATAATTCTTATTGAATGATTGTGGAGTAGAGAATACAAAATTTAGCTTTTTAATACAAAGATATGAGAGTTTCTTAGAGTGAAAAGTATAGTTGCTTTTCGGCTATACAGAGTGCAGATGATTTATAATATTATTGGTTCCAACGTGGTTGTAGGATAAGATTTCACATCCAAATATTATGTGGGCGACTATCGTTTATAGGATATAAGCCTTGTTCGTGAACATTGCATATATTCTCAAACTTTAGTACAATATACAACAACCTAAACTGGTGAAACTATGTCACAGCAAGAAATTTACCAAACAATAGAAACTCAACTTTCTCAATTAGACGAACGCGAGCAAGAACGTGTCCTTATGTATATCCGTACTTTGTTAGACCAACGGAGCATGACAGAAAATCCCGACTTGAACGAACTAGAAGAGCTTGTTGCCATAGGAAAGGGCAAATATTCCGACGGCGCCGAAGAACATGACCATTATATTTATGGGGTACCTAAAAGGATTTCTGCAAAATGAAAGTTTTTGTTGACACATGGGGCTGGATAGCCATTACCGATGAGCATGATTCATACCATAAGGAAGCAACTCGCATTTACAGAACCTCCGTGATGATAAAAGGAAATATTATTGTTACAAGTGATTTTGTTTTAATGGAGACAATTAGTTTTCTCAGGTTATCCTTAGGGCATAGTCGTACTATACAATGGATAAAGACTCTTATTGATAAATCCTCGAAAGGTTTGGTTCAAGTCGTTGCTTGTGATAGACTGCTCTGGCGAAAAGCTCTGGATTTGCTTGAAAAATATGACGATAAAACAGATATCTCATTTGTTGACTTCACAGCATTTGTCATTATGATGCAATATGATATTCTTGAGGTTTTTTCTGGCGATACGCATTTTGAGCATGTGAATTTAGGTTTTCGGCTATTGAAGTAAAGAACAACGTATTACACCAACAATGCTTCAGCCTCTGTTTTATTTTCCGCAAACCTGTCAAGCGTATCAATCACCGGTTGCTGTTCAACGTACTTCATCAATTCTGCCCGCAGCCTGGAAACACCGGAATACCCACGTAAATACCCGCTGTAATATTTTCTAAACTCAATCACACCCTGCCGTTCTCCTTTTAGCTGCACGGAATGATTTAAATGCTCTTGTAAGAGAGCGATTCGGTCTTCAAGCGAAGGAGGAGAAAGAAGCTCGCCGGTGTGCAAATAATGTTTAATTTCTCTGAATATCCATGGATTGTAGATTGCGCCGCTGGCAATCATAATTCCATCACAGCCTGTTTCAATAAAAACAGAATGCGCTTTTTGAGCGGAATCAATACCGCCGTTTACTATGATTGGGATGGAAACCGCCCGTTTAACGACAGGAATCCAGGAGTAATCAACTTCGCCCTTGTTGCCTTGCGAGCGTGTTCGGCAGTGAATGGTTAACGACTTCGCTCCGCAATCTTCCACCATCCGCGCGACTTCATCAATCTGTATTGATTTTTCGTCCCAGCCAAGACGGGTTTTTACAGTCACAGGTATATTAACGGATTTGACAACAGAAGCGATAACGCTTCGCATCTTTGCTAAATCTTTCAGCAAGCCGGAACCTGCGCCTTGACCGACAACGTTTTTTACCCAGCACCCGCAATTAATATCAATGAGATCGGGTTGTAATTCCTCAGCCATCTTCGCCGCGGATTCCATAGAACATTCCGAACCGCCATAGAGTTGAATTCCGAAAGGGCGTTCTTCCTCTAAGAACATCATTTTGCGTTTTGTTTTCTCAGAGTTCCTTACAAGCCCTTCCGAATTGACGAATTCTGTATAGACGATGTCTGCACCAAGTCGCTTGCAAACAAGGCGAAACGAGATATCCGTTACATCTTCCATCGGGGCGAGCAGAACGGCGTGTTGGATATTGATTTGACCTATTATCATTGATTTTACTTGAATTAATATAATATACTCATACGGGCAACAGTGACAAAAAAAGCCCAAACTTTTTTAAGGCTTGGGCTTTCAAGAATTGGGGGTAGTCGAGACTCGTATAGAGTCCCTGCTACGCTTATTTCATAAGGAGGATTTTTCGCGTTTCAGAGAATTCGCCGGCGTTCATTCGAACAATATAAACACCGGTTGGAACGCTAAAGCCGTTATCGTCAACTCCATTCCATTCAACAGTATAAAAGCCGGATTGTTTTGTTCCGTTCGCGATCGTAGCTATTTTTCTTCCTAACACGTCGAACACCGAAACATCAATATCCGTGAGTTGCGGAATTTCCATCTTAAATTGGGTTGACGGGTTGAACGGGTTTGGATAGTTTTGACTGAGCGCATATTCGCGCGGCGAGGTCGAGCCGTGAATGACTTTCACGATAAGTTTATTGACGCCCGGATTTTTAATTTGTAGGCTTCCGATACCATTGAGCATTGTTTCGCCAATGAGTTTTCCTTGCTGGGCGTCGCTTATAATGAATGTTACATCATCATGACGGGGTGAATTCCATTTGACAGTGAGTGGATACGCATCCGATTGAATATTGATGGAATACTCTAAATATTTTTCCCCGTCGAAATCAGAGGGATAGACCTCGACAAATCGCTGCGATGCGAATCTTGCATCAAACAAACCATGAGGAGGAGCTGGGGGAAGCTCAAATTTTGTTAAAGGAGCCTGTAACGAATTCGTGTTTCCGATATACAACTTCTGTCTTCCGCCACTCGCATCGGATATAGTGATTGATTGCAAAGGTGAGAGTTCCATTTCAACAGGGACACGCTTTGAAGCAGTAGCTGTCGCATCCAGATTCAGAGTTCCCGCCTCGCTTGCTTTTACCCAGTAACCTTTTCCCGGGTAAATGGTGGTGGCAACCAGATATCCATTGTTATATTCAAAGAAGCTGGAACCGGAAACGATGGTGTCTGTAATATTTGATACCGGGAAAGGCAACGAGAGCGAGCCGATGAGGTTCCAGTCATCTGAAAGTGGAAGAGCCAGAGATGTTTTAGGGGTTCCCTGGTTCGCGACTATTTGGGCATTAACAAATTTAATCCAGTATCCGGGTCCCATAGATACCGGGTCGGTAGATTGATAACTGCCGTCGTACCGGAAGACTAATGAATTTGCCGTTGGGAAATTCGTGGCAACGGAATAATCGCTATCAACCGGTTCAACGGGAAGTGAAACCAGATTCCATTTATCATTTATGGAGAATGATATAGCATTATAAAATTTGAAGCAAAGAGTATTCACGGGCTTATACTCGGGTGGAGCGCCGTTTTGATTAACGAAGATTGAGCTAATATCGGTAGCATCGGTAGAATCCGATTGCATTCCGACAAAGGCTGATAAATCTAAATCAGTGATGCCGATATCATCGTATTGAAACTCAATAGTATTATCGGATTTATTGAGAACGATACGGAATTTCATCTGATCCTGCTCTATGCTTGTTGTGGTAAATTTGCCGAGAGAATCCCACTCCACGATGAACTGGTCAGGATCATCTTGAACGTAAATGTTTCCGTATTGCGTTAATGTGTCGCCGACAATAAGGTCATTCCAGAAAGGAGAGATGAATGTACGGGGCATAGCAGTCGCGTTATCCGTGTCGTTTCTCCCGCGCCGGATATTGTTCGGGAAAGTCCAGTTAGCAGTATAAAAACCGTCAGCGTTGACGTCAACGGTATCGTCAGAAGTTTTCGAGAGAGAGATAGCGCCGTTAACACCGACCCAGGCGAACCGATATAACCCGTTTCCTAAGAAGAAATCAAATCCAAGGTCAAAAGGACCTGCAGTTCCATCGTCTTTCGGACTGGTGGAAGTAGATTTGGGAGGCAAGAAAAACTCAGACGGGGAAATCGCAGAGCGATTGGCGCTTGGCGTGATGATAGAGCAATCCTCGTTGACTTTCAGCAACGCGAGGTTAGTTTTAGCAGCGACAACATTATAAGAACTCGGTATAGTAAAGTTTTCCATGCCTTTTAAATCATACGCCCGTATATTATATTCAACAGTACTACCGCCGGGGAAACCCGGTATATCTCCCTCAAAAACAGACCCGCCGAGATTAATCATGGTAATGGGCGGTTGCTGAACTCCATCCACCGAATACTCGATAATTGCATAGTCAACACCTGCGCTATCAGGGGCTCCCGGGTCACAATCCTCGATATCTGCTGTAACAGTACGCGGGTTTGTTGAAATCGTATGCTCTAACGAAGTAACAGAATTAATATTCGGGGGTAAATTTGTGGTTACAACCATAGAATACCAGATGATGAGGTGAAAATCACCGCGTGAAACCCAGCCTTTGCAAGGGAATCCTTCGATGAAGTCAGGTTGGTGCTCATAAAATTTCCAGTTGTGAGTTAAACTATCGGGAATCTCTCCGTACGCGTTGAAGAGGGTATAATTTCCAGAAGGCCCGCTGCAAGGCTCAGAATGGTTGCCATTAATTTTAAATGTGATAAGAATATGGTCGCCGATTGCAAACGTAGGAATAGCGGGTAATTCCTCCGCATCAATAAAATTCACTCTCCCGCCATGAACTTTTGCAGGGAAGCCGCCTGCGCCCCAGAGTTCATTTCCAAAGGGAACCCATGAAGTCGCCGGGGCATTCTCGACAGTTGATATCCAATTCGGATCAGTAGCATCCTCAGGAAATGCTGCTATCCCGTTATCAATATCATTCGTGTTATTGAAATAGCCCCAACATGTTGTGGGGCTGGGGTTGGGATAGCCGTCATATCCAGGACCATGTCCTTCGTAAATATTTGATTCAAATACTCTCACATAGAGTAACGAATCTTTAGCGCAGACATTTGTTCCCATGTACCAGAATATGGAATCGAGCACTCCCGCGGCAGGTACGGTAAACCAGGAGGCCATGACATCTTGGTGCAAGCCGTAGTTGCCTTGAGTTACCGGGTAATGCGCTGAATCAAATCCAAAATAACCGATATTTGAGCAGGCAACACTGCTCGCTGCTAATCCTGCGCGTTTGGCTGCAGCAGCTGCGGCGCTTTCGCCTTTGCTTAAAGGGACAACGTCTCCATAGTTGGAGACAAGAATCCTTTTCTGCGAATAAAGGGTGGATGTAAGAACGATGAGAAGGGAAAATAGTAGCCAATGTTTCATAGAGATACCTGTTATTGTTTGTGGTCTTGTTAGTTGACTGCTTCAACTGCATTGATTGATGGAAATAGTCAATTTCTCATACGTAATGATACGATATTTCTTTCAGATAGTCAATAATCTATAAAAGATTTTTTGGAGGATTAAAGCCAACGGTAGTATACAGTATAGTAAGAAACAAAGCCGATTCCCGGGGAGAGAATCGGCTTTATTGAATACAATCCGGACGGGACGGTTATACCGTCCTACCGAATTTATTTGACGAGGAGCATTTTCTTCATGTCTGAAAATTTGCCTGCCTGTATGCGATAAATATAAATACCGCTGGGCAGAGTTGCCGCGTTAAACTCGGCAAACCTGTAGCCAGCTGCTTGATATTCATTAACGAGCGTAGCAACCTCCCGCCCTAACATATCATACACCTTCAAAATGACGTGTTGATCTTCCGGCAACTCATATTGTATTTGCGTAACCGGGTTGAAGGGATTGGGGTAGTTTTGGAGGAGGGAGTAATTTACCGGGATAGCGTTGTTCTCAATAAGAGCGCCAATTTTTTCGGGGCATCGAGTTGTGAAAGAGAATGTAGATGACCAATTACCATCACCGTCACAATTACTCGCGCGGACACGCCAGTAATATGTAGCAAAACAACTATACTGAGGTTGAATTGCGGCATTCACAATATTGAAATAAATAGTAGTATCCACAATGGGTGAAGAAAAGTCGTTGTTATTGTCTATTTGTAAACGATGATACAGTTCATATTTTAGAGTGCTCCAGGTAAAGGTTGTAGGTAGAGCTACGCTGATACTATCATATCCATCTGTTGGTGAAGATAATGTTGTTAGATACGGCACGTCTGGAAAATTGGCTGATGTAGTAAAAGACCACCTTGACGAGTAAGCGCTGTATGCACTATTACAAATATCATAGATTATTGCTCTCCAGTAGTACGTAGTTGAGGCGCTAAGGCTGCTCATCGTGACAGTAACGACAGAATCATAGTCAGACGAAGTGATGACTACATTAGAGAATCCTGTGTCGGAAGCGATTTGTATAGTATATTGATACGCATTAACGCCAGACACAGCAAAATTAAACGTGCCACAATAAGGGATAAGTGTTTGACTATTGGGAGGGAAAATATTCGTAGGCGCGGCCGGTGTACAAGGCACAGTTGAAAAAGTTCTTGTATTCGACCACTGCCCAGCGGAATCAACCCTTACTTTCCAATAGTATGTTGTGTTACAATCAAGCTCATCAGCATCAAGTGCTAAAGAAGTTGAGCCGTAATTATCAAACCTCTGAAGGTCTATAGTGAAATTAGCGTCTTCGGCAAGGAGAATTTCATAGTATCCAGTAGCGCAACCGGTTGTTGACCACGATAAAGTTACTCCACAATTAGATAAATTCGTTGCCCCATTTGCCGGCGCGGTTTGATTGGGATATTGCGCGGATGCAGTAAAACTTTGATTTGCCCATGGGCTTTGACCAAAACCATTGGTTGAGGCAACTCTCCAATAATAGGTAGTACCACAGGTTTTATTCCCTGTCCAGACATAGCTGTTATTACTTGTTGTCGTGTCTTTGAGTGTGGCCGCAAATGTTGGACTTGTAGAAATTTGTATGCGATATGCAGTCGCACCGGTCATTGCATTCCATGAAAAATTCGTATTTACACAATAAGGCACAAAGCTTACACTAGTAGGACTTAGATTACCAGTCTTAGGCGCAAGTTGCGCTTTAAATAGCCCATTGCTTGTCGCAAGATAAATTGCGTTTGTATCAACAGGGTCGCCATAGATGTCGTTAATTACAGTACTTCCCGGTAAGTTTCCTGTAACAGTTGACCAGGAGCTACCTCTATCAGTTGAATAATAGATGACATCGGACGTTGTTACCCAAAAAAGGTATTTCGAGCTATCGTTCGCTGAAGTAAATCTTGGGTCAATCAAAATTTTCTTCACTTCAGTTGTATTAAAAACATTCGTAAACGAAATTGAGCCTGCTGAAGCATCGGCATTCGTAGAACGCCATAATCCGCCGACGCTTGTTTCAATTTCTGTGCCTGCATAAGCCACACTATTGAATTTCGTATTCAAAACGACAGCATTTACGGTTTTGTCCCCAATAGAGCTTATTTGTGTTCCATGACCACTGGGTCCACCGCCGTCATTTTCCGCCAGATAGAGTCCAATGTCACTTGCAAGTCCGGCAAACCATTTGTCCGCAACGCCAGTCATTGCCACAGAAGTAATTTGATATGCAGTAGCGCTTCCTATCACCGCCCCAACGCTCCAGTTAGCTCCATTATCATTGGAATAAAAGAAATTCTTTCCTGCTCCTGAATATAAAAGACCGAAGGCATATATCTTCGAAGGGGAAGTGGGGGATGATGCAGCACCGGAATAATACTTGTTTGTGTTTGTCCCACCTATCCCAATAGAATCGAATGTTGATCCGCCATCAGTGCTTCGGAGCAATCGTTGTTTATTGCTTGAACTGCCAGCGAGATAGATATACGGATATGAAGCGTTTGGATAATTGTGAAAAAGAGATTTTGACGTAAACGTTTCCTCCTTTCTCCATATCCTTGTGAACTGCCAATTCCCCCCACTGTAAGAGCTAGTGTAGGGAGACCCGTCAACTGCTGTCACTACGGAGCCGTTATGGGCAGTAGTTGATATTATCGGGAATTTACTCGTTCCACCCGTTGTAACCGGGGTCCAAGTATCACCATTATCTGTTGTGCGATAAATAAAAGAAGTTGAACCTACATACAGGTCGTTATCATCAGCAGGGGATATGGCAAGACTATACAGGTTTTCATCGAATATGCCATTACCATCTATGGTTTCCCAATTTGTCCCGCCATTAGACGAACGATAAAGATGTCGTTCACTGAGAACAAAAATATCGCCTGAATTTTGAGCCACGATGGATCTGATAGTATCTGTTCCAACATTAGGAAGAGCGGTAAGTTCATAAAAAGGTAAACCGATGCCGATAGATTTATAAATTTTTCCGTTATATGTGCCTAAGTAGATTTTATAACCGGAACCTGTATCCTGTATCGCAACGGCAGTAGTGGTATAACTGATAGTGGGCGTGCCACTATTTTCCCAATCGGTCACAGTACCGTTACTCGAATACCATAAAACACTCTTGCCAGTTATTTTGTTTGAAACAGCAACTACGATATTATCGCGGCTTGTACCGGTATAAGTCGGATAGGTCGCGATATCAAAAATAGTTACATTTGAGGATAAATCCCATTGGGACCAATTAGCTCCAGCATTTGAACTGGCATAAAGCGCATAAGAGGGGCTCTCACTAGATTTGCACCCGATATACATCTTATTGTAATCAGCTGAATTTCTGGAAGCTGCAACTGAAAAAGGTTTTCCAGGACCTATAATATCGTTCCAACTTACACCGCGATTTGTTGATCGCTTAAAAATAGAAGAGCTACCAACAATAATAATATCCGAATTGTCTGCTTTGGAGGCAATCGCCCTGGTATTAGTAAATACATCGGTACCTAGCTGCACCCAATTTGCTCCACTATCGGATGATTCGATACAGTAATTAGCATCGGTCGCGAACAAATCTGCACCAGTGATATCAATTACAATATCTTTTATATTGTTAAAGGACGGTGGCCCATTTAACGAATTCCATGTTTGGCTAAAACTAATTCCTGTTGCAATAGCAAACAACAAGAAAATAATAAACGTACGCATAACTATATTCCTTAATGAAATGTTGTACAAAATGAATTGTTTAGTTTAATGCGAACATTTCAGTATATTAGAGATAGGTCTATTACGGTGGGCTAACCGGGCGTCTGTAAGAAATCTATACGGTGGGGAGTGTCTCCATTCTTTGCCTTGCGTGGTGGGAATAGCGAGGCACTCACTGCCGTTTTGTTGCGGCTGAAATGTTCAGTCGCCACAAGCAAACTCTAAGATTGATAATACAAATAACGGGCTAATAATAGTCTTGATAGTTCTCCTTTCCTATACAAATTATTACTTGAGTGAGTTAAAGAATTCTCGCTGCTAGACCACTCTGCGCTAATACAAGAAAAATTCTTCTTTCCGATTCTTACGCTACGAAGGCTCGTAAAATATAAATAAAAAATATACGAATGTCAATTATTGAGACATGTATTTAGCATTATATTTTTATTAAATTACACCTATACAATACCGATAAACAGAGAAAATACGTAGGTAGGGGAAGTAATAAAATTTTTTCTGCAAAAAAAGACGATTTTGAAAAATAGGAGGTTTTTAGCCTAATTCACTCCAGAATTAGCTATTGTGAAAAAATTATGTTTTTTTGCTCTGATTTTGTGGTATTGACCTACTCTACGACATCAAAAATGGCGGG
>SCUC01000629.1 GCA_004322375.1 Bacteroidota bacterium | reverse complement strand
CAAAATTGGAGCATCGTGACGGAAACGATATCGCCGGATTAAAGCCGTACGATTATTCTAATGTTTTTCAAAGCCAGGACCCAACAAATGATGGGTTTGTGGACCTTGGCTCCGGGCAACGCTGGTATCAGGCGGATTCACGACAATACTCTTTTCGCTTCGATTACAATGGGCAGATTCACCCCCTTCATTTCTTAAAGACAGGATTTGAATTCTATTACGAGGAGATCAGCTCGACGGAAATTCTTCGACCGACTGTTTCTCTCACCGACTCTAATGGTAATGAAATATACCCGCCCTTCCCCGATTACTTAGGAAGAAACCGGGGTTTGTATCCCGGCTACGGCGAGTATCGCTGGGTATTAGATAATTACCCGAACAGAGGCGCGTTATACGTTCAGGATAATATCGAATTTTCTGGATTAAACCTTCATGTCGGCATTCGCTACGATTACTATGACTTAGGCAGGCAGGTGTATTACGACGATTTTATTGATGCTTGGCTTTCGGCAGTGAATCCTTCGGGAACAACTGAGGAAGCGCGGCTGACCGCTGAATGGGTAGAAGCCCAGGGGAAAGATGAGAACGGCGTGTTGAACAGTGGGCGATTCCTCTCGGATCAGAAACGGTTCTTATATTACTTAACCCATGGCAATTTCAGCCCGCGACTTGCCATCGGATACCCGGTAACGGATAAAATAGTTTTCTATTTCAACTACGGTCATTTCTTACAATACCCTGACAGGGATGCATATTACAGAGACCCGTTTGTTTACCAGCAGAATAATTCGGTTGGTAACCCGGATTTAAAGCCGCAAAGAACGGTCGCGTATGAAGCGGGATTTGAAGACCAGTTTACCGACGACATGGCATTTTCCGTAAGAGCATTCTATAAGGATATTTTCGATTACGCGACGAGCGTTGCGAGAGGCGGCATTTATTTAACGCGGAACTTAGATTACTCGAGCGCTCGTGGTTTTGAAGTAACCCTGAACCAGTCGTTCACAGGTAACCTCTCTACGACTCTTAGCTATTCATATCAAATTGCGAAAGGGCGTTCATCAAATTCCACCGCAGCAATTTTTAGTCCGCAATACCAGCTGCCGCGAGAAACTCGCCTCAATTGGGACCAGCAGCATACGGCGAATGTTTTCGTTACATATAGGGTAGGTCCGAGAGATGAAGGAGAGTTCTTTGGCTTGCCGTTCATCAATAATTATGGCATCTCGGTGACGTGGAGCTTCGGAAGCGGATTTCCCTATACCCCTGTTATTACGTCACGGAATAACGTTCAAGACCAGTACCTTAACAATAGCGAGACAAGACCATATACTTCCCTTGTCAATCTTTCTCTCTATAAAGGATTGCTGCTCTTTGATAAAATTAATACCACAATAACCCTGGATATTACCAATTTATTCAACCGTCGTAATGTCGGGACAGGAGATCCGAATGCAGGCTTTAACAACCAGGAAGGAAGACCATACGAATACGGAGACTACGATCCCCAGACCCTGGTTATTTATTCCTATAACAGGTTCGGCGCGAGAGTGCCTCCCTATGTGTTCGATGCGCCGCGACAAGTTCTTCTTGGACTTCGGTTGAGCTGGGAATAGTACAACAACATGATAAAAGGGCAAACGATTATGAAAAGAATATTAATATTACTTACACTAGCATGGTTGATGCTTGGCGGGCTTCAAGCGCGTGAAACACCCGCAAACAGTTTTTCACGTATTGGCGGTTACAGGCACTCTAAAGTAACTGTCAACTTTGCCAAACAGGCGTTACAATCAGCCGGAGAGTTTAAAGTCTGGCTCAGCAATATGATGGTGATGGGCTTATCGGGGTTCGATAACAATCCTCCCGGCGATGACTGTAATCCGAATGCAGGACTCGGAGCCGTGTATCCCGCTTCCGCGTGCGTTGAACACTTGTTTGGCGCAGGTCCCTGGGTTGGCGGCATCGTGAACGGAACTCGTTATGTCACGGAAGGTTATAACGGAAATTTAGGCTATGGCTATATGATACCGGAAATCCGGGATACGGCGCGTGACCGCATGTGGACAACATCGGAGCCGGATTCGTTCCCCGATAATGATAGACCCGGGTTTTACAAAACAGCAACCAACAGGCGCGATGTTGACGATGATGGTGATGGTAAGATCAATGAGGACGAGCTAGACGGATTAGATAACGACGGTGACTGGGTGATCGCGACAGACGATATCGGCGCCGATGGCATTCCCGATAGTCTTGAATACGACGACTGTTTCGGCGAGTATGATCCGGTTACCAATCCTGACCCTGCGTACGATAATTGGACGCCGACCAAAGAAGACAGGTGTCATCCTGATGCGTTGGGCAGGTTCCCGTTAATGAGGGATAAAAATAAATACACAGAAAAGAACGGAATCCCTGACCATGGCGAGCCGCATGTTGATGAAGATTACGCGGCATACTCCGATAACGATATTTATTGCAATGCGACCGATACGTTTAGAACGCCAAGCTATTCCGATCATTTCCCGTTAGGAATTAAAGTATGGCAAAAGTCGTACGCATGGAATTCCAGCTTTGCTGAGAATATAATCTTTTTCGAATATTCCTTCATCAACGTCGGCAGAAATATTATCAGAGATGCGTACGTAGGATTTTTTGCAGACATGGATGTCGGTCCGATCAATAGGGGAAGCTACTGGACAAGAAATTATGCAGCCTATTTAGAGAGCGTGAGGACGGCGTATATTCACAATCCTGTTGATAGAGGCTCCACTCCCCTTGGGTTGACAGTATTGAAAACGCCCCGGCCATTAGACCAGCTTACCTATACGTTTCAGTGGCATGACTTTGACCCGCCGTGCGGCGGATTCGAGGATGAGGAACTGTATAGCTGTATGAGTTGCGAAGCATTCGGTTTTACAAACTGCGTGAAACCCGATCAGTCGCAATATGCGCTTGATGATACGAGATTTGGATTTTATT
Source organism: Bacteroidota bacterium (assembly GCA_004322375.1). Taxonomy (GTDB): domain Bacteria; phylum Bacteroidota; class Ignavibacteria; order UBA10030; family SZUA-254; genus FW602-bin19. The sequence continues at coordinate 8,631 of SCUC01000629.1, read as the reverse complement.
TTGGTCCATTTAATGGTGATTCGACGGAGGGATTCAGGCCTGGAGATACCCTCAAAATAGCTGTCGCGTTAGTTACCGGAGATGGCGTTGAGAAGGGAGATAAAAATTTGTTGGCGAATGCAAGGAAAGCGTTGCTAATTTATTCGAATGATTATCGTAAACCAAAAATTCCACCATCGCCATGCTTGGATACGACAATTGGATTTAAGAAGGTAACTCTCCGGTGGAGACGATTAGGCGATGAAAGGTGTGTCACTCTCGACCCGCTAGAAGCATGGGATGACTCGAATAAATTTATTGACGCCCTGCCCGATACACACTGGCGAAGAATCAATCCCCCACCGGGTCACGTAAAAGGCGGCAGGTATTTTGAAGGATTCCGGTTATACCGGAGCGAGGATCCTGCCGGATCGAAGAGTTCATTTACGCTCGTGAAGCAATTCGACGTCGCCGACGGTATGTTTGGTTACGACACCGGCATAGATACGTTCTTTGTTGATACAAACCTGTTCCGTGGAAAAACGTATTGGTATTCCGTCACCTCGTACGGTATGCCGACTCTTTCCATTATTGAGCGCCCCGATAGCTTAGGGAATGTAACGTATGATTCGCTCGTTACCGATGGTGGCGAATCAGATGTTTTGGAAAATGCAATTCGCGTGAATTTGCCATTTTCCGTATCGGAACAGCTTGGTGAAGTGTTAGTTGTACCGAACCCGTACCGGGTTGACGAAGATTATACGTTAGAAAATGGCGGCTGGGAAGGTCGCCGGTCAACGTGGTCGGAAGGAAACCGCCTGTTGAAATTTATCCATCTCCCGCGTAAAGCCACGATACGCGTCTTTACCCTTGCAGGAGATCTTGTAACGACGCTGGAACATGACGCAGGCAACGAAGATCGCGGCGAGCTGGAATGGAATATCTTGAGTGAAAGTAACCGCGCGTTAGCCAGCGGAATTTACGTCTATACTGTCGAATCGGACTACGGACGTCAAATTGGTAAATTTGTTTTGATACGTTAATCGAATGAGGTTAGTTATGAATATGAAAGAATTACTTCGAATAACTTTAATAGCGGCGGTGATACTTTCCCTTGTAGCGCCGGGGATCGGAACTGCTGGAAACCGTTCGGGAACTGTAACCGGGCAGTTCTTAAAATTACCGTTAAGCGCTCGAGCCGTAGGAATGGGCGGCGCTCAGGTAGCCGTTGCGAACGGCGTTACCTCGATAGGGTACAATCCTGCCGGGATGATGTCGGTGCAACGATATGGCTTTGGCGCGACCTACACGTCGTGGTTTGCCGATGTTCAATATTCCTATGTGGGTGTCGCAGGGCGACTTGACGATATCGGGACAATCGGTGCAAGCGTTATTATGTTAAGCACGGATGAGATGAAAGAGACCACTCCTGCCTTTCCTGAAGGGACGGGAAGAACGTTCCGTTCGAGCGAATACGCGTTCAGTCTTGCCTTTGCAAGACAGGTGACCGATCAGTTCGTTGTCGGTATCAATGCCAAGGTGATCATGTCTAATCTGGCTAATCTTGCGGAAACAGACCTCGGCTCATCAACGTTCGCGTTTGATATCGGCACGTTGTACGACGTACCGATTCTTAAAAGCCGGATTGGAGTATCGCTAACAAATATCGGGAAAGACCTGGAATATATCACCGAGTCCTACTCGTTGCCGACAGCGTTACGGTTTGGCGTTCTGGTGGACATTATCAAAGAAGATAATCACTCGATGGTGACAACGTTGCAGGTAACACGTTTGAACGATGCCGAAGAGCAGTATAACCTTGGAGCGGAATATATGTTGAATAATATGTTCGCGTTGCGCGGTGGATGGAAATTTGCTTACGACCAGGAGAATGTTACCGGCGGATTCGGCATGAAGCTGGGCACGTTTGGCATTGACGGCGCCGTAGATTATGGGTATAACAATTTCACCTATTTGCCCGGAACACATTCATTCACTCTCGAGTTAATGTTTTAATTTTTTTTTGGTTGTACAATAATTTTTTTTTGGAGAAAATGATGAAACTGAAATACGGTATCGTAGGTTCAATACTGGCAGTACTTGCTTTGGTGTACGGTTGCGAACTTATTACTGAAAAAGATTCCGCCGCGTTTAAGACGCCAGTGGGAGATGATCTGATTATCAACGAAGTGTTCACGATATCGCCGGATAAATTTTATTCGTTTTCCTGGATTGAAATCCTGAATCCGACAGAGCGAAAGATCAATTGGTATAAAGTTGAAGAACCTGCAACAGGCTGGGCAGTTGGCGCCAACGGTACGGTGAGCAGGTTGGTAGAAAGCTTTGACGGCTGGACGCCAAATCATACTGACGTGGTTCCAAAATTCAACGGCATAGGGTATCTCAACCCCGAGACACTGTATGCCGCAGGCGATGCAGGGAAAATTTATCGAAGCAACGATGCTGGATTAACATGGTTTGCGTTGAATCAAACTTTGACTTCTGTTAATTTTAATGCTGTCTCAGTTATTCCCTTATCTGATTTGCCTAATGCAAAGATTGCCTGGGTTTGTGGGGATAGCGGGACCGTATTGCGCACGATTAATAGAGGCGACACATGGAATAAACAGACTTCAAGGACACGCAAACGGTTGAGAGATATTGTTGGATTGAGCACAGCGTTAGGATATGCTTGCGGCGATTCTGTAATATTAAAGTATGGGTCGAATGTATGGGACACTCTACCGAACGTCCCCAGAAAGGAAATATTTAAGTCTATTCGATTCCCGGAACTTGATTTTGGTCGTGTTGCCGGAGCAAAAGGGGTAGTTATGTACACAACGAACGGAGGCGGTTCCTGGGAAGTCGAGCAAACGGGTGTTACGACAACGTTGAATTCTATTTGCTATCTTACAGCAAATAATGTCCGGAGCGGTCACGCGTGGGCAGTAGGAGACGCAGGCACTATTATCAAGGTGGATTCGACAAATGCCGACGGCAAGGCAACGTGGAAAAGAGTAACGAACAATGCTGGCGTGACTGAAAATCTCAATTACGTAGAATTTGTTGACACGTTGATCGGATACGCATGGGGAGATGGCGGTGTAATGATAGTTTCGACTGACGGCGGTAATTCATGGAGAAGACAGAACAGCGGAACGACGGAAAATCTCTACGCAGGCGTCTTCATAACACCATCTCTTATTGAAGTCTTAAATTATTATGCACTCGCAATCTATGCTGAACGAAGACAGATATTCGTGGAAGTAGGTCCAAACCGGGCTATTTTTAACCCTGATTTTATCGTCGGCGTTGATACCGGGTCATTAATAATCTTTCCTACTGATCATATTGATGGTCTTAGGGAAGTATATAATCCCATAGAAAGAGATCTTACGATTGCCTCGGGTGGCTTCGCAGTTATCAATAGTGATAGCTTGAGATTTGAAGACCATACGCGGCTTGGACCCTCAAAGAATGAGGTTATTAACCTTTATTTAGGAATAGACACTTCAGGAATATCACTGTTTGAGGTGCCTAAGTTTTATAGGTGGAACTTAATGCCCGGTAGCGAGGTGAGATTACTAAAGATTTATGAAAAGAGTCTCAAGGGAACCGGACAACAAATAGCGGGAGACATAAAAATAATAGATATTGTCCGTTTTGGCGATTATACTCTAGCGGTTGACTATCCCAACAACAAGCCGGCTCCGGCAATACCGGAATGGTGGTCAATTTCCCGATATGCTGATTTAGTAACAACAGATTTAAATACGTTCAGTTCTGATAAGTATTTTTATCTGACGGAAAAGCCGATTCCCGGATGGGCAAGCCAGTTGCGTTCTAAGTAATAAATAATTTATGATGGAAAAGCCGTCCCGTTAGAAGCGGGATGGCTTTTTTTTTGCATGACATTGCAACATGAAAAAAAAACAGTTCTGATAACGGGCGGCTCGAGCGGAATAGGATTTGCGCTCGCTAAAGCGTTTGCGCATCGGGGATATAAGCTCGTTCTTGTTGCACGGGATGGAGGCAAGCTGGATAAGTCAGCAAAAGAACTTCGTGATTTGTTCGGTGTTCCGTGTGAAACCATTGTGCTTGATCTCTCTCTCGTTGATTCACCGGAAACTCTACACAAGCGTTTACACGCAGAAGGGATATTAATAGATGTTCTTGTTAATAATGCAGGGTTTGGAACCTGGGGAAACTTTTGGGAAATTGATTCCGTCAGGTCTCAACAGGAGATGCAATTAAACATGGTTACGCTTGCGTTATTGACAAAACGTATTGCCAACGAGATGATACAACGAGGCAATGGAAAAATTTTGAATGTAGCCTCAACAGCCTCTTATCAACCCGGTCCTATGATGGCAATTTATTACGCGACGAAGGCATTTGTCGTTTCGTTTTCCGAGGCGCTCTCAAAAGAACTCGATGGTACAGGCGTAACGGTTACGGTTGTCTGCCCGGGACCGACCGAGACAAAATTTCAGCGCCATGCTGGCATGGCAAAGATGCACCTGCTCAAAAAAATATTTATGATGGATGCAGATACTGTGGCTGAAAAAGCATATCGAGGCTTGATGAAGGGGAAGCGGGTTGTTATACCGGGCTTGATGAACAAGATGACGGTGTTTAGTGTCCGGTTTCTTCCGAAGGCGTTCATTCTTGCCGTTGTTTCATTTCTTCATAAACGAAGAGGCTGAGGAAGAGAGAGCATCAAAATTTGTATTTGTTCAAAGCATTGGTTAAGATTGTGCTATCATTATGGCATATAGCAACATTCTTATGAAGAAGCTCAACAATAAGCAGACCGCCTCATTCTTGTTAGAATTATTTGATGCATCCTATTCAGGAAAAGCATGGCATGGTCCTACATTGCACGGATCGCTTCGCGGCATAGGAAAAGAAGAAGCAGCATGGAGACCTGCGCCGGAAAGGCACAACATCTGGGAAATTGCCGTTCATTGCGCCTACTGGAAATTCATCGCACGGAAGAGATTATTGGGAGATAAACGAGGTTCATTTCCTTTAAAAGGAAGCAACTGGTTCCGCAAGCCGACAGTTGTGACCGATGAAGCGTGGGAGGAAGACTTGCTGTTATTACACACTTCTCACAAGGCATTACGCGAAGCAGTTGTGGAATTGAATCCGGCAGAGTTTGATTCCCGGACGAAGGGAGGTAAGGAGAGCAACGTCATCCTCATTTCCGGTATTGCTTCACACGATGTGTATCATGCAGGACAAATACAACTCTTGAAACGACTTCAACAGGGCTAACGACGTAAAAAGAAATGTAGAATGCAACTACTATCCATCATACTAGAAAGGTTTCATTATGGAACGGTTCAATCTCAAGAGCGTGTCATGTATCCTTCTTCTCTGTTTCTCGTTATATACTATTACAGGCTGCGGCAGTTCGTCCGGGCAGTTCAAAGCGCTTGAGAAGTACGACACTCTAGAATATGCCGATGCTGTTACGTTCTTTGCTACCAAGGAGGAACTGCATAAAGCGACGGTAGCGGCGCTTCAACAAAAAGGATATATCGTGACCCTGAGCGACGCGCAGGGAGGGATTATTAATGGAGAAACGAATTCCACCACGACGATTCCGGAAGAGCAATATGAACAAAGCAAGTCGAAGGAACTTTCTGCGGGAGAAGTTCTTATCGGCGTTCTCGCGATAGTGCTGCTGGTCGGAATTATTGCTATGATTGTTAGCAGCTCATCTGATGATTCTTCAGATTCCAATACTACTACCGAAACAACCGCGTCGGTTACTGCCTCAACTCCCGAAGTTGTACGAAGCTACAACTATGTCGTAACGTTCAACACAACGACTCTTTCCGATACCTCTCTATCGCTTCAAATTTCCACTGTCCGGCTGGATATAGAAAATGGAACGACGGTTCATACTGTACAACTTGAAAACAAATATCTAAATTACGGGCTGTTTGATGCAGTACAGGAACAATTGAATTTGATACCGCGCCAGTGAATCTGGTATCCGGCTTTTGTGCATCCGGGACCGACGCTCGGATTGTGTTGCGATTTGAATTTCACCGTCGTACTGACCATCCCTGCAGGGGTTGTCTCAAAAGAAAGATTTTGCCGTAGGCGCAACCTTCATGGTTGCGTTTCCAAATTAAAAACACTGACATATAGTCTGCGGCTACCCGACAATAAGATTTGTGAGACAGCCCCCAAAAGGGGAGGTCGTTGCGGATATTATTGATGAAATTGAGGCAATGCGACGTACAAGATGTTTTCTGTAACAATGAGTCATTTCCTTGCGTCTAACCAATAGATGCACACAATAACTGACGAGCAACAGTGGATAAAGAAAACCGGCGAGGGCGATCATCGGGCATTTAAAAAGCTCTATGAAGCTCATGTCGTGTCATTATTCCGTTTTTTACGGCAATATTCGGAGAATACCGCTCAAGTCGAAGATTGGGTGCAGCGAGCGTTCATCAAAGCATATCATAATATAGTATCATTTAAGGGGACATCGCGCTTTTCGACATGGTTATTTACCATTGCCTTAAATGAAATGAAATCCGATTTCAGAAGAACCAAAAGCGTCATCCTTTCGATGGATGGATTCTATGAGCAGCGAGGTGAAAGCGAAGAAGAACAATTTGTCTGGAGCGATTCGATGAAAGTTCTTCTGCGCGAATTGGATGAACAGAAACGGAGCGTGTTTCTCCTGTTCGAGGTTGAAGGATATTCTCACGCCGAGATCGCATCAATGTTGAACATCGGAGAAAACGCCTCGCGAACGCTGCTCTGCAGAGCAAAACAACAATTACGAACACAATGGGAATGTATGGAGAAAGCGGTATGATTCAACCGGAAACATTTTATGAAGATAACGAGCATCCCGGTACAAGCTCGAAACACAGAATGTGGAAGCACATTCAAAGGGAGACCCGTACGCCGGGGGGTTCGGTATTTTTTATCGCAGATGGTAGGAGCTTTATCTATGGTATCGCGGCGGCGGTAATCCTATACTTTACCTCGGTCGGGGCTTATACAACGATTATGCGATCACTGGAAAATGCAAAACCTGAAATTCTCCGTCTCGATGAAGCGTATCAATCGGCAATTGAAGATTTTGAGAAGATTGTTCCTCAGGTCGCATATAGCAGCGCCACATCAGACCGGGAGCGAAACTACCTTGAAGTACGAAAAGAACAATTACAAAAGATAGACGCTGCAATAACCGCCTTACGGAAAGAAATCGGAGGCGGAGATGTATCGCCTCTCGCGCGGAAACAATTACGTCAGCTCTATGTCTTGAAGCTGACGGTATTACAAGAACTTGTGGATAAAGGAGAAATAGAATTATGAAATCGCTGCTCGTTTGTTTTCTTATCGTTACAACAACCTGTTGTTTTGCCGAAAAGCATAAAACATTAGAAAAGCGGGTTGCTACGACAGCCACCCAGCGCATCGAGATCGAGGGAATATCCGGCTCGAACGTTCGGTTCAAGACGTGGGCAAATAACGAGGTCTTGATCAAGCTGCGGGTAAGCATTTCCTCTTCAGATGACAATTTTGAGGAGGAATATATTTCCTCGGCAACAATTACAGAGTCGAATACGGCGGAGACGCTCCGGTTGACGTTCGACGCCGAAGAGCAGCATGAGGATGGCGGGTTTTCTTTGTTCAAGCTGTTCAAACGATTTTATGTAGAGAAGAAAATTTCCGGAGAGATTTACGTTCCTCAAAAGAACCCGCTTACGACCGATATCAGGTATGGAACGCTCACCCTTGAGGATATGGAAGGGGAGCTTAATTTAAACGGGGTCGGCAACACCGTTACCCTGCGCCGCTGCACGGCAATTAAGAATGTTGACAACAATTATGGAAAAACAATCATAGAACACTCAGGCGGCAACCTCAAATTGGAAGGAACAAGCTCGACTGTTACCATTTCTGATTTCAACGGGAAAGCGCATGTCGAAGCAGATTATTCTACCGTAACGCTGAGCCGTGTCAAGCAAGGAGTCTATGTAAGCGATAAGAGCGGCAAAGTGAAAATCGAAGACATGGGAGGGAACAGCACGATAGATGCGGATTATTCCAATATCACCGTAAAAAACGTTACAGGATTTGTCGAGCTTAACTCCACCAGCGCGACGATAAAAGTGTATAATGTTGATGGAATCAACCTCGATGCCAACTATTCGAATGTTGATATTACAGGTGTGACGGGAAGCGCGGGCAAGCAGATTATTGTGAAAGGACAATCGGGAAGCCTTTCGTTGATAGATGCCGTGGGGAATGTGTTGATAGATAACCCGTATTCGAATGTCGAGCTAAAAAATGTAAAGGGAAATATTGACCTGACATCGAAAAGCGCCAGCATTACGGCGAACGGCGTTACCGGCGATTGGAATTCCCGCACGGAGTATTGCAGCGTGAAATTGAAGAAGCTTGATGCCGGCAATATCGTTATCACCAATAAAAGCGATAGAGTAGAGCTTCGATTAGCGACAGCGCCCGATACCCTGAGCATTGAGAATGAATATGGCAGCGTCAATGTGCGGATGCCTTCCGGTTTTTCAGGGAACGTGGATTTGGATTCCGAGTACGGCAGCGTTCACACGAATCTTTCCTTAAAACAAAAATCAAGAGGAAGCTCGG
>SCUC01000628.1 GCA_004322375.1 Bacteroidota bacterium | reverse complement strand
TCGTTAATGCAATAAGGCTGAGGATCTCAAAAATAGAGGTTATCGGGAAATGTCCGAGAATCAGCGTTCTCAACACGATATACAGGGCATGGATGACGAGGGTAATCAGCAACAATGGGGTTTTAGCTTGTTCAGCTGATTTAAGACCCCTAAAGAATGCTTTTCCGTACGCCCAAATCGTTACAGCATAGAGGACAGGAAGAACAATTTCAAAACTGAGAATAAGAACGTACATTTATCAAAATAGAGAAACTATGTCGAATAAAGATAGCCAAATCATATTCTAATAACAAAGATGATGATTGATTTGTTCTTTATCCGTGCATGAAATATGCCAGAAAAGGAGTAAGGAACAGTTTTGTTAATAGGGGGTTTGGCTTCTTTGTTGGAAATCAGGACAATCTAAAAAGCTGATTTATGTGGTATAGTAGCGGGTGAGCAGACCTGAAAAATAGCATCAAAAAAGCCGCAGATATGGTAATTGGCTACAACAAGGGTTTTCGATGAAACTACAGTGCAGAAATCGTTCAACAGCGTAGTAAATAAAAATCCCCCGCTTACGGCGGGGGATTTTTCAATCATTCACAATAGAAAGGAGTTGTACTATGCTGCTTTAGATACTTTTCCTTGTTTGATGCAGGTTGTACAAACACGCATCCGCATAACACGCCCCTCCATCTGAGCATGAATGCTTTGCAAGTTGGGAAGCCAGCGTCTCCGCGTACGGTTGTTCGCGTGGCTGATATTATTACCGCTTACGGGTTTTTTCCCGCATATTTGACAGACTTTTGCCATAATTCCTTTTCTATAATGATCTTCAGTATAAATATACGGAAATCTTTTTAATGTTGCAATTTCTAATCCTGAGTGAATGAGATATGTATTCGGTGTTGGCTTGTACTACTTCACTCAAAAAAGAATCGCGCGCCGAGGCCCGCGTTGAAGAGCAAATCGGTGGCAGGGGCTAAGTCGAGAATAGGGGCAATTTCAAGAAACACATCTATCGGAACAGAACGGGTCAAGTAATTGACGCCAATGACACCTCGAATTCCGAATTGTGTAGCTATTCTGTCTCCATCTTTCAATCTCCCACCGATGCCATAATAAAGCGCTAACGGTTCCTCGGTATTAAATGCGGTGAAGGAATGGACTATATAATCACCATGGATGTGAATAGAAGAACCGCGATAAAACGACCATGCTAACGCGCCATCAACCGCAGAGTTCTCGCTAAGCCATGATTTTACGCTTATTCCGGTAGGTTCGCCTACGATGATGCCAAGTCCGAATCCTTTATCCTGACCGGCTGAAAACGAACTAAGGAATATACTCGCAGTTACGATTAAAAAGAAAAAACGAAAATATTTCATAATATATCCTTTCAATGAAGTGTTAGTAAATATCGTGAAATATACAGAAATTGCAATTTCACAGTTATGATGTATGCCACGTATCCCGGATAATAATTTACAAAAGACCTATGGTATTAAGTTGTGTAACAATTTCTCTCACATTCGTCTTTTCTACAATTTAACAAGTGATGTTACGCACCGACAATTTCCGCATCGCCGTAAACGACGATGCTACTACATGCAAGTCGGATAAATCCGACTAATCTGTAAAAACAGTCCCGTTTAGGGGACTTGAATACTGTAGT
>SCUC01000627.1 GCA_004322375.1 Bacteroidota bacterium | reverse complement strand
TATCCGTAACGAATGAGAAGCAATAAGTAACCTTTTGAGTTCCGGTGGTCCAAGGAAGAATAAACTGAACGCGATTCTCGCTTCTAACAATCTCCGGCTGCGTATTCCAATCTTCGTCTGTTGCCTGGATTCTCACAGAATCAAGATAGCCAAGTAAAATTGGCTTGTACTTTTCACCAAGCGTTGGTAGAGGACGTATTCGCTCCGTAGTCATCTTTCCGGCTTTGAGTATTATAATGAACTCTTTCCATATACGCTGGTCATCTTGACTGTAGGAAACATTGAAACTTGAAAGAACGAACAACATCATGATAAACAAAATGAATCCTTCGTGCTTCATGGCTATCCTCGCAGAAAAAATAAAGGTAAATGCGAATACTTTGGTGTCACATCATTTTTGAAATCAAGCAACTATGCGTGAACATAGTAATCCTGCCACAATGTACCAAACGCAAATCGGAAAGTCAAACATCACAAATTTACCTTAGGGTTGTTCCAAAAAACCTTATCGCTCGTTTCTGCGTCCTCGCAGAAACAACGAAACCAAATAGTATCGTTCACTCTGCGAGGACGCAGAGTGGCGCCTGATAGTTTTTGGAACAACCCCTTATGCTATTTTTCCACATACTCTTTCAATGACGTACCGATAATAGCAGTCCATCCTTCCACAAAATTTCCCTTTGCAAAATCTTTATTGCTTGCAGGGAATGTTTCCAACCCTGCATGGGTGAGCTTAACTTTGGTTCTATCGCCTTCGGCAAACAGCTCGAATGTAACAAACGATATTCCCTCGTAGCCGTCGTACCGCCAGCTATAGGTGAGCTTCTTACCGGATATGACTTCCGTTATTTTACAAAGATGTAGGTATTGACATTCTTCCGTGCCTCCCCGAAACTGAAATTCAAAACCGACTTCCGGCTTAAACTCCGCAAGATCAAAATACCATTGCTTCATCTCGCTCTTGTCGGTGATTGCCTTCCATACTTTTGATACGGGTGCATTGAATGTTCTTTCGATAACAAACGGTTCGTTATTCATTGTATTGCCTTTTTAATTATTTACTGTGTTACGCAGAATGGACTAAAGTCCATTTTGATAAAGAATTTTATCGCTATCCACGACCTGAAGGTCGTGGCAATTATTCGTTTTCTATTTCTTTGAACTTATTTATGCAATTATCATAAATCGTGAGCTGCTCAACCTTATTTATAGGTAACTTCAATTATTTCCACATCAACTATTCCACACCGCTTCCCTTTTTCCGTAACGCATCTACGCTCCAGGGTCCTGCTCCTGCTGCCCAAAAATATAACCAGATGAAACAATAAAGCACGGCTGAAACTCCACCGTTCATAGTGGGGAAAAAACCTTGAGGCGCGTGGAATTGAAAATATGCTACCGCCATCTGTCCCGCCATCAAGAATGCCGCAGGGCGCGTGAACAGACCGGGCAGGAGCAAGCCACCGCAAACTATCTCAAGAACGCCTCCTATCCAGATTTGCGACATAACCTCTGCAGTGCTGCCATCGGGCGGCATGCCTTCCGGAAAGGCAAATATCTTCATCGTGCCTGCGAGAATGTACATCGCCGACGCGACTATACGGAGAATACTTTGCATTCGTTGCGCCCATGGCGACCATTTGTCTATATGATTCGATTCGTTCATGTTTTTTTGCTTTCTACTTGAATTACTTCAAGCTCTCAGCCAGCTTATCGAAGGACTGGTTCCACCCTGCGCCGGTCATCTCACTCATATCGCCTGCAGGAATTCCTGTGTGACGTAATGTCATCTTAGTTTTCCCGCCCATATCTTCGAAGGTAATTGTTACAAGCAATTCATCAGACCAATCTCCCGGCATTCCATATTGAGATGCCGGAACTTCGTTGCCATTCTCATCTGCAAAAGCATCGGTGCAAACGATTTTCTCCATCGGGATAATCTCACGATAAATTCCGGTTGACCAATAATCTTTTCCCTCAGGGTCGCGTATACAGAATAAGTATTTCCCTCCTACGCGAAAATCCATCTTGCATACCGGAGAAGTGAAATCTTTGGGTCCCCACCATCGCATGAGATGCTCAGGTTCAGTCCACGCTCTCCATACAAGCTCACGCGGCGCATCGAAAATCCGTGTTATGACAAGTTCATTCTTTGATTGAGTTGTAGTTGTCATTTTGTGTTTCCTTTCATCATTGTCGTTAGATATTCATCAAGTTGGTCCATTGTGGCGCCAAATCCTGCTTCCATGCCTTCCATACCCGCATAATACGTTTTGCGTTCTTCTTCAGTAGCATTGAACGGTTCGCCGCGAAGAGTTATTGTTGTTTTCCCTTCGCTTTCTGTAAAGGTGACAATATTTAGCATTTCGAGTGGCCATGTCGGGCTTAACGGATGGCGTGTAATGCCGCCATGCTCATCCGAAAAGGAAACGATAAATTCCAGCCTTTCAGGGATAACTATTTTACGATAGACAAACCTTCCCCACATATCGTTCCCTGTCGGGGACTTCATATGATAATGAAAGATTCCGCCCGGACGTAAATCAATCTTCAACGCTATCATCGTGAATCCTTTCGGTCCCCACCATTGGGCAAGATGCTCTGGTTCCGTCCACGCTTTAAATACAACCTCACGCGGAGCGTTAAAGACTCTTGTAATAACAAATTCTTCTTCATTAGAATTCGTCAAAGAACTATTGCTTATTTTTTCCATGATGTTTTTCCTTTGTTTGCAATTCATTGAGGTAATCTTCGAGAGCGTCCAGCTTCGCCTCCCAGAATTTCCGGTATTGCTCCACCCAATCGGAAACCTCGCCTAACTTATCTAAGCGGGCTTCACAGTATCGTTCTCTCCCTTGCTGCTTTACGTTCACCAAGCCGCATTCAGAAAGAATTTTCACATGCTTTGAAACCGCAGGTCTGCTAATTGCGAAATGTTCTGCAATCGCGTTCAGCGTCAGCGTTTGCAGCGCCAGCAGTTGCAATATCGCTCTACGGTTAGGGTCAGCTATAGCCTGAAATACATCTCGTCTCATAATATGTAACCGTTTGGTTACATATTAAATATACAAGTTGAAAGGATAAAAAGCAAGTACTTTGAAAAAATATTTTTTTGATGATAAGTTGTTATGCTTGATACCATACCGTCCCGAAGTTACAGTTTGAGATACACAAAACCACCTTGAAGGAAAGGCTTACTGATTACTGATGTTACGCACCAACTATTTCCGCATCGCCGTAAACGACGATGCTACTAAATGCAAGTCGGATAAATCCGACTAAACTGCAAAAATAGTCCCGTTCAGGGGACTTGTACAAAATAGTGTTGTCGTTTACGGCAACGCGGATGTGATTGTTTCGTTAACTCTATGTGTTCCGTAACATCAGTCATTAGATAATCTTCCGGTATGGTTTGACAGCTAGCTTTTTGCTTATTGCTTGTTTTGAATCTTTGCAATCTGCTTCAACACTTTTCTCCCCCGCGCAATCAGCGCCGGCACTCCTGTTTTCATCAGCAATTCAATAGTCGCTTGAAGCTCGCCTTTAATATCCGGTTCATGTTTACTAAGATTTGCAAGCACACTCATTGCATGTACCTTCACAGCGATTGGACTTTTAGGAGAACTAAGCTCGTCAAAACAAATTCCCATGGCAAGCCCGGCAAGCGGTTTCGGTATTTCAATACCTGCAAGCACTCTTATGACATTTCTTCTTACTGCATTATGAACACCCGGCTCTTGAGTTTTCTTTAACATTTCCTTGAGCCATGGCATGATGAGTTTCGGATGATTATCGCCACAGTAGCTAATTATCCACGCCGCGCGTTGTGTTACCCTGTATTCATCATGGAGAAAAAGCTCCATCAACTCCTTAAACCGGGCAGGATTGTTCCCAATCCAATTCCCGATTTTAACTGCTTGTCGCTTTGAGTGTTCTTTCAGAATTTCTTCTCTTAAATTCATATTAAACGACTAAATTGTTCCATCAAAAAATAACAATGGTCAAACTTCAAATACCAACGAAAACACAAATTCAAAAAATACAATGGTTTAGAAATTGATTCATTGTAATTTGTTTTTTGGTCATTGAGATTTTACCTTCTCAAATAAAAAAAGCCCAAATAAAAAAAATTACCGGGCTTATAGAGTACTTAGTATAAAAAAATGATTTTGTGGGCGCTACTGGGATCGAACCAGTGACCTTACGCGTGTGAGGCGTACGCTCTGAACCAGCTGAGCTAAGCGCCCTTGAAATTCATCCTGTTTTTGATACCTTTTGCTTTTCAAATCACCCTAAAACTGAAAACATTTTGTTTCTCAGTTAGCAATTTGTTAGCAATTTTCCTTACCCCTACAAATGGAACATCCTTCAACGCTCATTCACCCACGCCAGCAGGTTACAACACGAAGAAGGATATTCACAAAATCTTATTTTTGGCGTGTCGAATGATTTTGTTGTGCCTACAATATACAAAAATATTTCTAACCAAGTCAAGCCCCACAATACTGTTTTTTGTTGCCAC